>CAYFIG010000208.1:0-4160 GCA_964342905.1 uncultured bacterium | reverse complement strand
TACTCTGAGCCGGTCCGAGGGGTGGGGAACTACATCCGCAACTCGGTGAAGGCGACAGTGGACGCCTATGACGGCACCGTGACCTTCTACCTGGCGGACCCGGCAGACCCGCTGATCCAGATGTACTCCCGGGCCTTTCCCGGGCTGCTCAGGCCGCTCGCGGAGATTCCCTCGGACCTCCTGGCCCACCTCCGCTACCCGGAGGACCTCTTCAGGATTCAGGCCCGCATGTACGCCACCTACCACATGACGGACCCGCAGGTCTTCTACAACAAGGAGGACCTCTGGACAATTCCCCGGCGGGCCGCGGAGGGACGGGAGCAGGAGATGGAGCCGTATTACACCATCATGCGGCTTCCCGGGGAGAAGCGGGAGGAGTTCATTCTCCTCACTCTGTTCAACCCAAGCCGCCGGGACAACATGATTGCCTGGCTCGCCGCGCGCTCCGACCCGCCCAACTACGGCCGGCTCATCGCCTACGCCTTTCCCAAGCAGAAGCTGGTGTACGGGCCGCGGCAGATCGATGCCCGCATCGACCAAGACCCGGTCATCTCCCAGCAGCTCTCGCTCTGGAACCAGCGGGGCTCCATGGTCATCCGCGGCTCGCTGCTGGCGATTCCCATCGATCAGTCGCTGATCTATGTCCAGCCCCTCTACCTGGCCGCCTCCGAGCAGGGGGCCTTGCCCGAGCTCCGCCGAGTCATCGTGGCCTACGGGAACCGGATCGCCATGGAGCCAACCTTGGAGACCTCGCTGTCGCGCATCTTCGGAAGTCAGCCGCGCGCGGAGGATGCGGCGGGAAGGCCTGCACCGACCACTGCTCTCGTCCCGGGGCTCCGAGAGCTTGCCCAGCGAGCCTGGGAGGCCTGGAGCCGGGCCCAGGACACCCTCCGCCGGGGGGACTGGGCGGGCTACGGAGAAGAGCAGCGGAAGCTCGAGGAGGCGCTCCGCCGTCTCCGCGAGAGCGCGGCGCGCTAATCCAGAGCGGGGCGCGAAGATTGCCGGAGGCCGAAGCGGATCATATACTGGAGGCATGAGAAACGAGCGATCCTACCAGCTTCACTCCGACGAGGCGAATACCCGGATTGACGAGCTGTTGACACACCTGCGCGTCTCGCCCGAGACGTGGCGGTCCTACTCCGAGATGCTGACGACCGTCCTGAAGATGTTCGAGGACGGCGCCGATCTGGGAGACCTCAAGATCGCCAACGCCGCCCTGAAGGAGCTCCGCTACGGCTTTAAGGTCTTCGTCGCGTACCGGGGCATCCCCAAGGTCACGGTGTTCGGGTCAGCCAGGACCCCCTCCGGGGATCCGATCTCAGTCCAGGCCTCCGCCTTCGGCGCGCGCATGGTGGAGGCCGGGTGGATGGTGATCACGGGTGCCGGGGACGGCGTGATGGCAGCCGCCCAGGAGGGGGCAGGCCGCGAGCGGAGCTTCGGGCTCAACATCCGCCTCCCCTGGGAGCAGGAAGCGAACCCAGTGATCGCCGACGACCCGAAGCTCATCAACTTCAAGTACTTCTTTATCCGGAAGTTCTTTTTCCTCAAGGAGGCACACGCGGTCTGCCTCTTTCCTGGTGGGTTTGGGACCTCCGACGAAGCCTTTGAGGTGCTCACGCTCATTCAGACCGGGAAGACACCGGTGATCCCCGTGGTGCTCCTTGATGAGCCGGGTGGCCAGTTCTGGAAGACGTGGGAGGGATTCATCGGCCAGGAGACGGTGGCCCGGGGGTTCATCACAGCCGATGATGTCCATCTCTTCCGCCTCACCGACGACGCGAGCATCGCGGCCCGCGAGATCCTGGACTTCTACAAGGTGTTTCACTCGCAGCGGGTCGTGGGAGACCAGCTCGTGCTCCGGCTCCGCCGTCCGCTCACCCCCGAGGCCCTGGCTGCTCTCGAGTCCCAGTTCCAGGACATCCTGAAGGGTGGGGCCCAGCAGTTCCCAGGCCCGCTGCCTCAGGAGGGAGAGGAGTTCCCCAACCTCTCGCGTCTCGCCTTTCCCCTCGTCCGCAGCAACTACGGCCGTCTGCGCCTGTTGATCGACGCCATTAACCAGAGCTGATCCCGCTCATGATGGCGCGTCAGCCCGTTAGAGTTCTGGTCGTCTGCACGGGGAACTCCGCCCGGAGCCAGATGGCGGAGGGGTTTCTGCGAGTCTACGGAGCTGGAGGGGTGGAACCTGCCAGCGCGGGCATGGAGCCCAGAGCCTTGCACCCCCACGCGGTGGCGGTGATGGCCGAAAGGGGAGTTGACATCTCGCAGCAGACTTCCAAGCCGTTCTCCGAGCTCCTGGCCCTGGCCATGGACTATGTCATCACAGTCTGCGGCGACGCGGAGGCGCGCTGCCCGGTGCTGCCCCCCTCGGTCCGCCACTTGCACTGGCCGCTCCCAGACCCAGCCAGAGCGGAGGGAAACGAGGAGCACGTGCGGGCGGTGTTCAGGCAGTCGCGGGACGCGATCGAGCGGCTGGTGCGTGAGTTCCTTGAGGGTCTGAAGGCGGCTGATTATTCGGGCTCCAGCCGCTCCTCGGTCGTCTGACAGTGAGTGCAGACCCACGTGCGCCAGACCTGGCGCTGGAGATCGCGGCGGAGAATCCAGGGGATCAGGGCCCGTCGCTTGCATCGGGGGCAGGGTTCGGGGTTGGCGCCTTCCGGGAGCGTTGAGGGGAGCCAGGGGACCTTCTCCATATCGCTCACTCTTGCCTCGCCCGGGAAGCGCTGTCAAGCCCCGGCCCCGAAACGCTTAGGTGAGCAGTCCAGGCAAAGGGTAAAATAGCGTAGGTGGAGATTGCGCATGCGACGGCTCAGGATCGGCTTGGCTCAGGTGAATCCCACGGTGGGCGACCTGGAAGGCAACGTCCGAAAAGTCCTCGACTGGATGGAGCGGGCGCAGGCCCTGGGGTGCGACCTCATCGCGTTCCCCGAGCTGGTGCTGACCGGTTACCCCCCTGAGGATCTGCTGTTCAAGTCGGCCTTCATCGAGGCCAACCTGAGGGCCCTGGAAGCGGTCGCGCAGGCGTCCCGGAGTCTCACGGCCGTTGTGGGGTTCGTGGACAAGCGCGATGACATCTTCAATGCAGCCGCCGTCCTGCATGACGGCCAGCGAGTCGGCGTCTACCACAAGCAGTACCTCCCAAACTACAGCGTCTTCGACGAGAACCGCTATTTCCAGGCTGGTACTGAAGCCCCGGTCTTCGCCATGGGCGAAACCGTTTTCGCCGCCAACATCTGCGAGGATATCTGGTACCCCACGGGCCCCACCACCGCCCAAGCCCTGGCGGGCGCTGAGCTGGTGGTAACGATCAACGGCTCGCCGTATCACGCGGGGAAGGGGCACTTCAGGGAGAAGATGCTGGCCACGCGGGCTGCCGACGACCTGGTGTATCTTGCGTTCGTCAACCAGGTGGGAGGCCAGGACGAATTGGTCTTTGACGGCCAGAGCTTTATCTTCAACGAAAAAGGGGAATGCGTGGCCCGGGGCAAGGCCTTCGAGGAGGACCTGGTCGTAGCCGACCTCGACCTTGACCGGGTCTTCCGGGCGCGGCTTCACGATTCACGCCGCCGGAAAGAAAAGCTGCGCTCCCCCGACCGGGTTCCACGGATCTCGCTCCCGCCATTTCGACTGCGGGAAAAGCCAGCGCTGCCGCCGCGGGAGGTTACGCTCCTGGCGCCGCTGGAGGAGATCTCCCAGGCGCTGGTCCTGGGGACACGCGACTACGTCACGAAGAACGGCTTCCGCCGGGTGGTGATTGGCCTCTCCGGCGGGATCGACTCGTCCCTGGTCGCGGCGATCGCCTGCGAGGCGCTGAGCCCTGAGAACGTGATTGGCGTCACGATGCCGTCTCCCTATTCCTCGGACGGCACGAAGGCCGACGCGCGCCGGCTCGCCAGGAACCTCGGCATCGAGTTCCTCGCCCTTCCGATCACACCTGTCTTCAGGGCCTTCAAGGGGGCCCTGGCGAAGCCGTTCAAGGGGCTGAAGGAAGACGTAACGGAGGAGAACATCCAGGCCCGGATCCGGGGCACTCTGCTCATGGCGCTCTCGAACAAGTTCGGCTGGCTGGTGCTCACGACGGGAAACAAGAGCGAGATCGGCGTCGGCTACTGCACGCTCTACGGCGACATGGCGGGCGGCTTCGGCGTGATCAAGGATGTGCA
>CAYFIG010000207.1:798-4194 GCA_964342905.1 uncultured bacterium | reverse complement strand
TGAGTTTCAGGCAGAATCGAGCCACCTGGCCGAGACGGTGCTGGATTCGATGACCCAGTCGCTCAGGATTGCGAACCGGGGCGTGAAGCAGGCGGGCTTCTATGTCCTGGGCGGGGCGGCCATGCCCGCCATCTTGGTTGAGATTGGCTTCCTGACCAACAGGAAAGAAGAGCGAAAGCTCATGGACTCCCGGTACCGCGCGCAGGTGGCCCGGGCCATCTATCTCGGCCTCGCGGAGTACAAGCGGCGCTACGACCAGAAGATGAAAGCGTCGTTGACCGAGGGCTCCCGGTGAGCACCATGACTCTGCAGGGCAATGCCTCGCTGGGCCGCTGGCCTGCAGAGGTGCAGGCGCGACTGAATGGGGGAAAACGGTGACTCGCCACGACGGCCGCCGCCCGGATCAGCTTCGTCCGGTTACGATTACGCGTGACTACCTCCGGCATCCAGAAGGGTCGGTGCTGGTGGAGTTCGGCGAGACCAAGGTCATCTGCACCGCCTCCGTGGAGGAGAAGATTCCCCCGTTCCTCAGGGGCCAAGGCCAGGGGTGGGTGACCGCGGAATACGGGATGCTCCCCCGCGCCACGTCGACCCGCACGGTGCGGGAGGCCGCGCGCGTGGGTGGCCGCTCGCAGGAGATCCAGCGGCTGGTGGGACGATCGCTCCGGGCCGTGGTGGAGATGGCCAAGCTCGGTGAGCGCACCTTCTGGGTGGACTGCGACGTGATTCAGGCCGACGGGGGAACCCGCACCGCTGCCATCACCGGCGGGTTCGTGGCCCTCGCCGACGCGCTCACAAAACTGGTTCAAGGCGGGTTCCTGCCGGGGCTTCCCCTTCGCGACTGCGTGGCAGCGACCAGCGTGGGGATCGTGGCAGGAGCGGTGGTGCTTGACCTGGACTACCTGGAGGATTCCTCAGCCGACGTGGACATGAACGTGGTGATGACCGGGGCAGGGGAGTTTGTGGAGATCCAGGGGACGGCTGAGCATATCCCCTTCGGACGCGAGCGCCTTCAGGAGATGCTGGCCCTGGCCGAGGTCGGGATTGCGCGGCTCGTGGCTTTGCAGCGGCAGGCGCTGGAGGCCCGTGACCAGCGCGTGTTCTCCCTCTAGGCCGAAGCTCGTTCTCGCCACGCTCAACTCCGCGAAAGCTCGGGAGATCGCGACTCTCCTTGGCGATATTCCGTTCGAGGTGGTCGCCCTCGCGGCATTTCCCGCCGCCCGCCTCCCCCCAGAGGGGGAATCCTCTTATGCGGCGAACGCGCTTGCCAAAGCTCAGGCAGCGGCCCGCCTCAGCGGGAACCTGGCCCTCGCCGATGACTCGGGGTTGGAGGTCGATGCCCTCGGCGGACGACCCGGAATCAGCTCTGCCCGCTATGGCGGTCCCGGGGCGAGCGACTCCGAGCGTTGTTCTCGGCTTTTAGAAGCGCTCCGGGGAGTTCCGACTGAGCGGCGCGGGGCTCGGTATCGCTGCGTGATCGCGCTGGCGGATCCCGCGGGTCGCGAGCGCGTGGTCGAGGGAGTAGTGGAAGGGCTCATCGCCCCGGCGGCGCGGGGACAGCACGGCTTCGGCTACGATCCGATCTTTCTCTACTCGCCTCTCGGGCAGACGTTTGCCGAGCTGGCTCCAGAGGTCAAGAATCAGGTGAGCCACCGGGGGCGCGCACTCGCGCTCGCGCGGGATCTCCTCCGCGCTTGGCCCTGGCAAGCAGAAACTTGATCGCCCTCGGCTCGAAACTTATACTCGTGCTTACACGGTCGGGGTGTGGCGCAGCCTGGTAGCGCACCTGCCTTGGGCGCAGGGGGTCGGAGGTTCAAATCCTCTCACCCCGACCAACTGATCGGCGCGCCTGTAGCTCAGCTGGATAGAGCATCGGACTTCTAATCCGAGGGTCGCAGGTTCGACTCCTGCCAGGCGCACCAAGTTTCTTCAGCCATTGAGACTTCGTGCTCGCCCTTCTCACGCGCCACGAGCGCCGGTTTTAGTGCCGGTTACGCCGTCCGCGAAGCCCGGTGATCCTGGTTACCGGACGAGCTGCCGACGTCCCGCTGTCCGCTTTTCAGCGGTGCGGGCGGAAATCTGAGTCGCGGCTCCAGAGCACCAGGCCGTTGCGGGGACGCGTGTTGGACTCGACTCGGCTCCGCCAAGCCCTCAGGAATCTCTGGCTCCAGGCCTGCTGCGGGACGAAGCCGCACGAGGACTTCATCGATGAAATGGGTCAACGAGGCGGCAAGTTCCGTTCGCTCGATACGGGAGCTCTCCGTCTTGAGCTGGAGTTCTTTGACCACTTCGCGCAGCTGCTCACATTCGCGTTCAGCCAGGTCAGCCTGATATTGCAGGCGCTCATACTCCTCGAGAAATGCGCGAAGCACGCGGATGAGCCTCTGGCCCTCCTCGATCCAGGGTTCCAACAGTTCTTGCATTGCCCGCGCAACCGAGCTTGTCATGACCTCCTCCCGGCACCGCCTCGATTCACCGGCCCCGTCCGGCCCGCTCCGTTGAGCCGCGACCGGCGAGTCCCGGGCCTCAGGCCTGCTCGGGACGAAGCCGCACGAGGACGTCGTTCATGAAGCCGGAGAGCGAGTCGGCAATTGCCTGGCGCTCGCTACGGTGGCGCTCGGCTTCAGCCCGGAGCTGAGACAGTTCTTCACGCAGCCGCTTGCACTCGTGCTCGGTTGCCTCGAGGGTATTTTTGAGCCGCTCATTTTCGTAGACAAACTTCTGAAGCCGTTCGCATTCGCGTTCAGCGGATTCGGCCACGTCCCGGAGCCTGTCGTAGTCGTTCAGAATGCCAAGAAGAATGCCGAGCTGGCTTTGGCCATCTTGGATCCACTGGCTTGCCCGTTCCCGCACGTCTGCTGCCGTTGCGAGACTCACCATGGTGGTTCCTCCCCTCGTGTAAGGTTATTGGGGCTCATATGTTCTCACTCGCCGTTTCGACACCGCACACCGCAGCGCGGTCGGTGACTAACCCGGAGATTTCTTCCGTGGGACGAGAACGAGGCGAAGGATCGGGGAGGGAGTGTTCGACGAGCAGGTTGGGCCGCGCAGCGTTCACAGCCGCATTCTATACCTCAAGATCTTGGGTCGTGTCAAGTTCGAAGTACTACCTGCAGGGGTCGACGTTTATCCCTCGCTTTCTCTCGGGCTCGGGCCGCCGTCCACGACAATCGTGGTCCCGGTCATAAACGACGAGGCCTCCGAGGCGAGGAAGATGCACGGGTAGGCGATCTCTTCCACCTTCCCCCATCGGCCCATGGCAACTCGAGAGGCAACTGCCTTGTAGATTGCCTCCGCGTTCGGGTTCGTCTTGTAGAGGTTCTCCAGGTAGCCCTGGGTTTCGACGGGGCCGGGGGCGATGCAGTTGACCCGGATGTTGTGGCGGGCCCAGGCGCT
>CAYFIG010000207.1:0-788 GCA_964342905.1 uncultured bacterium | reverse complement strand
AGATCCCGGCAATCGAGGCGACGTTCACGATCACCCCGCCACCCTGATGCAGCATCTGCTTCCCCGCCCACTTGCAGCACAGGAAGACCCCGTTCAAGTTGATGCCGACCACCGCGTTCCAGCCGTTCAGCGAGATGTTCTCGAGCGGCGCGATGAACGAGGCGCCCGCGTTGTTCACCATGATGTCGAGCTTTCCGAGCTCCCGGACCGTTCGCTCCACCAGCTCCCGCACCTGGTCCTCGTTGCGAACGTCCACGGCAACCGCGAACGACCGCCGGCCGGCTTTCCGGATTTCATCCGCGACCGGCTCCAGATTCTCAAGCTTGCGGCTCGCGATGACCACATCGGCACCGACGCGAGCAAACTCGGTGGCGATGGCCTTTCCGATTCCAGTCCCGCCCCCCGTGACGATGGCGACCTTTCCCTCCAGCGAAAACGGAGATGCTCCCATCGCTTCCTCCTGGCTTGTGGAGTGAACAGCTGTTCGGCGACCATTATGCCCCACGCGCTCGAAGTCCTGTCAATCCCGAACTCTCCGGGCTCGCCCCAGGGTCCAGTCAACCCTGGACAGTGACGGGCCCTTTCTGGTACTGTCTCTCGCGTCCGGGCTGAGACCCTGCGCGGATGCGTGAGATCAGAGATGCTGCTGACAACGATCGCGGGAAGCCTCCCTAAACCATCCTGGCTGGCCACGCCCGAGGTGCTCTGGGCGCCGTGGCGGCTCTCCGGCGAGGCTCTGGCGGAGGGCAAGCGTGATGCCGTGCTGATTGCGCTCAAAGAGCAGGAAG
>CAYFIG010000206.1:0-4239 GCA_964342905.1 uncultured bacterium | reverse complement strand
ATCGAAGGGGGCCTCGACGGCCCCCTCCGAGCCTCCCCCAGGGAGGGTTGCGCGGGCCAAGCCCGCGCTAGAACGCGGGATCAAGGACAAAGAAAGTGCAGAACGGAACTGAACCGAGGAAACACACGATCGCGGTATTGGTGGAAAACCGATTCGGGGTCCTCTCCCGGGTCGTCGGGCTCTTCAGCGCCCGGGGCTACAACATCGAGAGCCTTTCGGTTGGAGAGACGCTGGATCCCACAGTCTCGCGCATGACGCTGGTCGTGCGTGGGGACGAGTTCGTCATCGAACAGGTGATCAAGCAGCTCCACAAGCTCATCGACGTCATCAAGGTGACGGACCTGACCGAGGAGAGCCACGTCGAACGCGAGCTGGTCCTCGTGCGGGTCAACGCCGAGCCGGCGACCCGGGCTGAGATTCTCCGGACCGCGGACATCTTCCGCGCCAAGGTGGTGGATGTCACGACGACGACCTTCACGTTGGAAGTCACCGGCGACGAGCAGAAGCTCGACGCCATCGTCGAGTTGCTCCGTCCGTTCGGCATCCAGGAGCTGGTCCGCACCGGGAAGGTGGCCATTGCTCGCGGGCCCAAGGGGAAGGTCCGCAAGGTCGAGGAGAAACTCGGAAAGGTGAAAGAAGCCGACCGCGCGCTCTCGCAGGACCCGAGGGTCGTCGGCTTCGCCGATTAAAAAAGGGGAACACGTATGCCAGCCAGGATCTATTACGACCAGGACGCGGATCTCGGGCTTCTGAAGGGGAAGAAGATCGCCGTGATCGGCTACGGGAGCCAGGGCCACACTCACGCGCTGAACCTCAAAGACTCCGGTCAGGACGTGGTGGTGGGCCTCTACAAGGGGTCCAAGAGCTGGGCCAAAGCGGAGAAGGACGGGGTGAAGGTCGCCACGGTGGCAGAGGCCGCTCAGATGGCCGACATCATTATGATCCTCCTCCCCGACCAGGTTCACCGGGCCACGTACGAGGAGTCCATCAAGGGCGCGCTCACCAAGGGCAAGACCCTCATGGTGGCCCACGGCTTCAGCATCCACTTCAATCAGGTGGTGCCGCCCCCGGACGTGGATGTCTCCATGATTGCGCCCAAGGCGCCCGGTCACGTCATGCGGGATCTCTTCACCCAAGGGCCCGGCGTCCCCGCGCTCCTCGCCGTGAAGCAGGACGTGTCGGGCAAGGCCAAGGAGACGGCGCTGGCCTATGCGAAGGGGATCGGGTGCACTCGCGCGGGCGTCATCGAGACCACGTTCCGGGAGGAAACCGAAACGGACCTCTTCGGGGAGCAGACCACCCTCTGCGGCGGCATCTCCCACCTCATCAAGGCGGCGTTCGAGACGCTGGTGGAGGCGGGGTACCAGCCCGAGGTCGCGTACTTCGAGTGCATGCACGAGATGAAGCTGATCGTGGACCTCTTCTACCAGGGCGGCCTCGCGTACATGCGCCACTCCGTCTCCGACACGGCGGAGTACGGTGACTACACCCGCGGCCCGCGCGTGGTGAGCGACGAGACCAAGAAGGAGATGAAGAAGATCCTCGCCGAGATCCAGTCGGGGCAGTTCGCTCGCGAGTGGGTGTTGGAGAACCAGGCCAACCGGGCCCAGTTCCTGGCCATGCGAAAGCGCGACGCGGAGCATCCGATCGAGGAGGTCGGCAAGCGGCTCAGGGGCATGATGAGCTGGATCAAGCCCCCCCGGATGTGAGTCGGTGAAACGGAGGCAGACGCGTTGAGGATTCCAGTTGCCCCCGAGGGATGGCCGCTCATCCTGATCCCCGCGGGGGTGGCGTGCGGACTCTGGATGGTGGGGTGGAGTGTTCCGGCGGCGATCCTCATGGCGATCGCCCTGGGGTGCCTCTTCTTTTTTCGAGACCCGGAGCGCATCGCGCCGTCCCTGCCGGGCGCCATTGTGGCTCCGGCCGACGGCAGGGTCATGGCGGTTCAGGAGATGGTGGATCCCTTCGTCGGCGAGGGTGTGCGGATCTCCATCTTTCTCTCTCCCCTCGATGTCCATGTGAACCGTTGCCCGATCGGGGGTCTGGTCACGGAGGTGGAGTACCGGCCGGGGCGATTCCTGGCCGCGTATCGGGCCAGTGCCTCCGACGCTAACGAGCGCTGTACGCTTCATCTCCAGGGAGAAGCGGCCCGGGTTGCGGTGACGCAGATTGCCGGGGTCCTGGCGCGCCGGATCGTGTGCCGGGTTCGGCCCGGTGACAAGCTGGAGCGGGGGGAGCGCTTCGGGCTGATCTGCTTCGGCTCGCGGACGGATCTCGTGGTGCCCCGGGACGCGGAGCTTCGCGTCAGGCCGGGTGAGCGGGTGCGAGGGGGCGAGTCGGTGATGGGGGTGATCGCATGAGACGAAAACGCCCACCCACGCCTCCGGCGTGGGTACCCGGTGAAGAGGGAGGGGGACGACCGCGCCGACGGCGCTGGCAGGAGTTCCGGGAGAAGCGACGGCAAGAGTTCCGAGAAAAGAGGCGGCGGGGGATCTTTCTCCTGCCAAGCCTCCTTACCACCGGGAACCTTTTGTGCGGGTTCCTGGCGCTCCTTCTGACCACGCAACATCGCTACACCGAAGCGGCGCTCGCCATTCTCGTGGCCATGGTGATGGACATCCTGGATGGCAAGGTGGCCCGGCTCACCAAGACCACCACCCAGTTTGGGGTGGAATTGGACTCCCTAGCCGATATGGTCTCGTTCTGCGTGGCTCCCGCCTTCCTCCTCTACTCCTGGGCGCTGTTCCGGCTGGGGCGGGCCGCCTGGCTGGCGGCATTTCTCTTCGTGATCTGCGGGGCGTTACGTTTGGCGAGATTCAACGTCGCCTCCGCCACCCAAGACCGGCGTGACTTTGTGGGGCTGCCCACCCCGGCCGCGGCTGGGCTTGCCGCCTCGACAGTTCTCCTCCTGGAGGGAGGGGAACTGTCTCGCTGGGAACTCTTGGCCATTAGCAGCGCCACCTACGTCGTGGCCCTGTTGATGGTCTCCACCTTTCGCTACTGGAGCTTCAAGGAGGTAGACTTCGCCCGGCGTCGGCCCGTCGAAGCGATCGTGGTAGTCGTGCTCGGACTGCTGATCATCGCCACCCATCCCCAGTTTTTCCTCTTCGTCATCTTTGGCCTGTATGTGCTGTCGGGCCCCGTGCGCTATCTCTCGGTGAAGAAACGCGAGGCCGCGCTGACCACGGAGCCGAACCGGACGGAACTGCGCTGATGGACCAGACTGGGTAAGAAAAAAGGAGGAAATCATGGACCGCGTCATCATATTCGACACCACGTTGAGGGACGGGGAGCAGGCGCCGGGCTTCTCCATGAACACCATGGAGAAGCTGGAGATGGCCCGACAGTTGGCCCGGCTCAACGTGAACGTCATCGAGGCCGGCTTTCCGATCTCCTCCGACGAGGACTTCGAGGCCACCCGCGAAGTGGCCAAGCAGGTTGGGACTCTAGAGGGAGCGCCGATTATTTGCGGGCTTTCCAGAGTCGGGCTGGCAGATATCGACCGGTGCTGGGAAGCGGTGAAGTACGCCAAGCGCCCCCGGATCCACACGTTTGTCGCCACGTCTGATATCCACCTGAAATACAAACTCCGGAAGACCCGCGCCGAGGTGCTGAAGGCCGCGGTGGAAGCCGTGACGCACGCTCGCGGATACTGCGCGGACGTGGAGTTCTCACCGGAGGACGCCTCCCGCTCGGACTTCGACTACATGTGCGACGTGCTGGAGGCGGTCATTGACGCCGGCGCCACCACCATCAACATCCCTGACACCGTGGGGTACGCGATCCCGAAGGAGTGGGGGGAGCGCATTGCCCGGATCCGCGAGCGGGTGAAGAACAGCGGGAAGGCCGTGCTCTCGGTCCACTGCCACAACGACCTCGGCCAGGCCGTGGCCAACTCGCTGGTGGCCATCATGAACGGCGCCCGCCAGGTGGAGTGCACGATTAACGGGATCGGCGAGCGGGCCGGGAACGCCTCGCTCGAGGAGATCGTGATGGCGCTCAGGACCCGGAACGACTTCTTCGGCATCGACACTCAGATCCGGGCCGAGGAAATCTTCCGGGCTTCCCGACTCCTCTCGCACATCACGGGCGTTCATGTGCAGCCCAACAAGGCCATCGTCGGGGAGAACGCCTTTGCCCACGAGGCCGGGATCCACCAGGATGGAGTCCTCAAGGAAAAGCTCACGTATGAGATCATGCGGCCCCAGGACATCGGGCGCGCCTCCAACAAGCTGGTCA
>CAYFIG010000205.1:0-4260 GCA_964342905.1 uncultured bacterium | reverse complement strand
TCATCTCGGGGTCGGGCAGGTGGTTGGGAAAGCGCCCGTCCAGCTCGCAGTACAACTCGACCACCTCGCACCCGAGCCGGCGCAGAAGCTCAGGCGCATAGAGGCCGGCCACGCCGTTGCCGCAGTCAACGACCACTTTGAGCCTCCGGTCTAACTTCACGAGGCGTTGGATGGTGACGAAGTACTCTTCGCGTGGGTCCCTGGACGTGACGGAGCCTGAGTCGCTCTCGAAGCGCTGAGTCTCGATGCTAGAGCGGAGCCCCTGAATTTCTTCCTCCGTCAGGGGGACCGCGCCGGCGTGGACCATCTTGACCCCGTTGTACTCGATAGGGTTATGGCTGCCCGTGACGTTGGCTCCGCCGTCGAGGTTCCAGTGGGCGGTGGCGAAGTAGAGCACGGGAGTGGGGGAGAGCCCGATGTCCACAATGGAAATCCCGGAGGCGAGCACTCCCTCCGCGAAGGCCGTCTTCAGCTCGGTCGAGGCGATGCGGTTGTCCTGGCCGAGGGCGATGGTTCGTCCCCCCTTCCGCCTGATCAGGCTCCCGTAGGCGCGGCCGATCAGGTGGAGGACCTCAGGCGTGAGGTCTTCGCCCACCTTGCCGCGGACGTCATAAGCCCGGAAGATATGCGGGTTCAACCCGGAGGGGGGCTCTGCCCCCCTTCCGGACCTCCCTCCGGAATCGGTTGCGCCGGCAAAGCCGGCGCTCGAAACGTCAGTCATGGCGTCTGCTTTCCTTTACGTTCACCTTCGGGGTGTACCACATTCGTCCGGCTCTCCGCAAGGAAGGCAAGCTGTGGTATGGTTGCTCACGAGCCAGGCCCTCGGTGCCGGCAACGCGGGTACCGGAGCCTCTCTAACAAGGAGGTCACATGGACGAGAAGCTGAAAGAGAGGACCAAGAAGACGGCCCAGATGCTCTTCCATACGCTGGATGCGGACTCGCGTGGATACGCGCTCTGGCGCCAGTTCGACAAGGAGCTGGCCAAGGAGATTTCCACGTTCTTCGTGGGCAAGCTCTACAGCCGGGAGGTGCTCTCTCAGAAGCAGCGAGAGCTGTGCGCGCTCGCTGCTCTCACGGTTTTGAACCGGGAAAGCGAGCTGCGCGCCCACATCCATGCCGCCCGCAACGTCGGCGCCACCCGCGAGGAGATCGCCGAAGTGATCTTCCAGATGCTGGTCTACGGCGGCGCGCCGGTGATGGTGGAGGGGTTGAAGATCGCCCAGCAGGTGTTCCAGGAACGGGGCGAGTGGACAACGTGAGACACATTCCATAGAGCAGGAGCGCGACCATGGACTTCGCATATACCGAGCGCGAGGAAGGGTTCCGGCGCGAGCTTCGGGAGTGGCTCGCCGTCAACTTCGGCGAGCACCGGAAGCGTTTCCCGCCTTCCGACGACGAGCTGACCCTTCACCCCGACAAGGCATTCGACTCGAGCCTGGCCTGGCACAAGCGGATGCACGCGGGAGGCTGGGTGGGGATCCACTGGCCGAAGGAGTACGGCGGCCGCGGCGCCAGCCTGATCGAGCAGATGATCTTCACCGAGGAGTTGATCGCTGCCGGCGCCCCGCCGGGGGTCAACACCATCGGCCTCGCCATGGTAGGTCCCGCCGTCATTCACCACGGCTCTGAGGAGCAGCGGCGGCGCTGGCTTCCGCCGATTCTCTCGGCCGACGAGATCTGGTGCCAGGGCTTCTCCGAGCCCGGGGCGGGGAGCGATCTGGCCAACCTCTCCACGCGCGCGGTGGAGGACGGTGATGCCTTCGTCGTTTCAGGCCAGAAGGTCTGGACCTCCAACGCCCATCGCTCCCACTCCTGCATCCTGCTGGTCCGGACCGACCCCCAGGCCCCCAGGCACAAGGGAATCTCCTGCCTCCTGGTGGATATGAGGAGCCCCGGTATCACGATCCGGCCGCTGGTCCAGATGACGGGGGACGCCGAGTTCAACGAGGTCTTCTTCGATCAGGTTCGCGTGCCGAAAGCGAACCTGCTCGGGCTGAAGAACGGCGGGTGGGACGTGGCCATCACGATTCTCATGTACGAGCGAATGGCCATCGGCAGCACCGTGATCCTCTACCACTACATCGAGCGCCTCCTGAACCTGGCGCGTCGCACTTCGCGTGACGGGGGAGTTGCCGCAAAAGACCCTCTGCTCAGGCAAGAGCTGGCCCAGATCTATCTGGAGGGGCGGGCACTCCGCCTCACCGGGCTTCGCTACATCACCCGTCAGCTCCGGGGCGAAGCTCCAGGGCCCGAAGGGTCAGTGCTCAAGCTCACGCTGACCGAGACCTACAAGAAGATGGCGGAGGCGGCCACCCGGATTGTTGGCCCGCACCATCAGCTCTGGAAGGGGACCGACTGGGCCCCGGAGGGCGGCCGCTGGGCCTTCCAGGCGCTCTTCGCCCTCCGCTTCGGGATCGCCGGCGGCACCACCGAGGTCCAGAAGAATATCGTCGGCGAGCGGATCCTAGGGCTGCCCAAGGGTTGATCGCGGAGGAAGAAGCGGTTGGATAAAGTCCTGACCGCAGCGGTTGAGGCGGCGCGAGCCGCGGGTCAAGTGGCGCTCAAGTATTACCGGGGCGGGTTCGAGGTCACCATCAAACCCGACCGGAGCCCGGTGACCCAGGCCGATCGGGAGGCCGAACAGGTCATCGTCGAGACCCTGAAAGCGGCCTTCCCTGAGCACGGCTTCCTCGGTGAGGAGTTTGGTGCCCAAGGGAGCAAAGACGTCCGCTGGATCATCGATCCGATCGATGGCACCCGAAACTTCGTTCGCCGTGTCCCGATCTGGGCCATCCTGATCGCGCTGGAGGAGCGCGGCGAGATCACGGCCGGGGTTGTGCTGAATCCCGTGACCGGCGACCTCTATACGGCGCGGAAGGGGCAGGGGGCGTTTGCCAACGGCGAGCGGATCCGCGTCTCCGAGGTCTCGGCTCTCGCCCGTGCGCTTCTGGCTCATGCGACTCTCAGCTTGATCCGCAAGGCCGGTTGCTGGGACGGGTTCGTCCGGCTCGTTGACGCTACCGAAATGCAGCGCGGCTTCGGAGATTACCTGGACTACGTACTCGTGGCAGAGGGGAAGGCTGAGATTGCGGTGGAAGCGGACCTCAAGCCGTGGGATCTGGCCCCCATGAAGATCCTGATCGAGGAAGCCGGCGGCAGGTTCACCGATTTCGAGGGGCAATCCACCATCTACTCGGGGACAGCCGTGGCCACTAACGGCCACCTCCACGAAGCCACGCTCGCGCTCCTCACCGGTCGCTCTCGGTCAGGGCGCTGACGGAAATGCTACGTGCGTACCTCGACCCAGGAGCGAGAGCGAGCGGCCTCGACCACAGCGTCTAGCACGGCCTGAGCTCGCATCCCGTCCTCGAAGCTCGGACTCACGGGTTCGCCGCTCCGGATTCCCCGCACCATGGCCTTGACCAGGGGCGCGATCGTGGCGCCAGCAATAACCTCTGACATGTCAGCCTGGTCGAGCCCCTTCGGCAGGCCGCCTCTGAGCTTAACGGGCTGGAACGGCTGTTTTGGCAGTACCTGCCTGAGCTCACCGCGGAACCATCGCTTCCCCCTCCCACCGACAACCTGGTAGTCGAGGGCGCCCGCGCTTCCGAAGAGCTGGAGCCGGTGAAACATCGTATAGCCGTGGGCGACCCGGCTTACCTGGATCGTGGCCCGAGCGCCCGTGGAGAGCTCTCCCAAGAACGTCACGTGATCCTCGGCGTCAGTCGGCGTGCCCTTGGGCGTGGTCCGCTCCGGGTAGGCGATGGCGGCCTGGGCGGCGACGCGGACAAACTCCCCTACGCGCCAGCGGATCAGATCGACCAAGTGCACGGCCGTGTCGCCGAGGACACCCGGTCCGGCCAGGGTGCGATCGAGGCGCCATGTGGAGGGCGCATCCTGGGCGGCGAAGCGGCCACTCAGCCAGGTCGCCATCACATGGAGAATGCGGCCGATGGCGCCGTCGGTCGTGAGCCCGGCGAGGGCCTGCATCCCGGAGGTGAACCGCCAGTTGAAACCGGTGACCGCGACCCGCTTGGCCCGTGCGGCCGCCTCCACCATCTCGCGAGCCTCTCTCAGGTTCATGGCCAGCGGCTTCTCGCAGAGGACGTGCTTGCCGAGCTCAAGCGCTCTCAGCGCGATCGGGTGATGGAGGTGAGGGGGAGTGGCGATGACCACGAGATCGAGTTCCGGTAGGGAGACGAGTTCCTCCCAGCGGTCGAAGACCTTGGGAACGCCGTACTTCCGGGCCACCTGCTCGG
>CAYFIG010000204.1:271-4316 GCA_964342905.1 uncultured bacterium | reverse complement strand
GACGGGACCATGGTGGTGGTGGATCACGGCAAGAAGTACCTGGGGCAGAGCGTGGATGTGCTGGTGACCAGCGTGCTCCAAACCACTGCGGGACGAATGATCTTCACCCGTCCGAAGGAGGAGGAGATGGTCTCCGGAGGGCGCGGGTGACCACGGTGGCGATTGTTCCTACGGCGGGCAGTGGCAGCCGTCTCGGCGGCCGCAAGCCCAAGCAGTTCTTCTTGGTGGGGGGAGTGCCGGTTCTCATCAGGACCCTCCGGGCCCTCTCTGGCGTTCGGGAGATTGGGGGGATCGTGGTTGCCGCCCCACCTGAGGCCGTGGACGTCGCCCGTCGCCTCATCGAACGTCACCGGATCCCTCGCATCGTGGAAGTGGTGCCGGGTGGGCGGGAGCGCCAGGAGTCAGTCTGGCTGGCCCTCCAGGCCGTCCCTCGGTCCGCGTTCCTGGTGGTGGTTCACGATGGAGTTCGGCCATTCATCAGCCGTTCGTTGGTGCGAAGCGTGATCCAGGCCGCCCGCCGTCACGGCGCTGCCACGTGCGGCCTCCCGGTCGTCGAAACGGTCAAGCAGGTCCGGGACGAGCGGGTTGAAGCAACGGTGGAGCGGGAGGGGCTCTGGCTTGTCCAGACGCCCCAGGCCTTTCATCGCTCCCTCCTCTGGGAGGCGCACGAAAAGGCCCGGAGCGACGGCTTCTCGGGAACCGACGATGCGGCGCTCGCTGAACGGCTTGGCGTGCCCGTGCGTATGGTGATCGGTCTGCCAGAGAACCTCAAGATCACGACCCCAGCGGACCTGGCGCGGGCCAGAACCTTCGCGGCGCGGCTTCGGTGAGCCGAGACTGTTCGAGTGCGCACCCACGGCTCTCCCGTGGGTACCCGGCCCGCGCAATCCCATGGGGGGAGGTACACTCGCCTGCGGCTCGCGCTCTTCGCAACCTCGCAGAAGCGAGGTTGCGTCGTGTGCGGAAGGGGGGCGAAGCCCCCCTCCGAGGGTTATGAACCGGGTGGGGCTCGGGGTTGACATCCATCCAACGGCTCCGGATCGGCCGCTCATCCTGGGCGGCGTACCCGTCCCTTCTTCGTTCGGGCTCACCGGCCACTCGGATGCCGACGTGCTCTCCCACGCGGTTGCCGAGGCCATGCTCGGGGCTCTGGCCCTGGGGGATCTGGGCCGTCACTTCCCCGACACGGACCCGCGCTACAAGGGGATCTCGAGTCTTACGCTCCTCAAGGAAGTGCTCGCGCTTGTCTCGGCCCGGGGTGCGCGCGTGATCAATGTGGACGCCACGCTCCTGGCCCAGGCGCCGCGCCTGGGCTCGTGGCTTCCCGAGATGGCTAAACGCCTGGCCGAGACGCTGGGGGTGGATCCCGACCGGGTGAGTGTCAAGGCTAAAAGCCCTGAGGGGCTCGGGCTCCTGGGCCACCAGGAGGGAATCGCTGCTCTTGCGGTGGTGAGCGTGGAGGTGGCGGGGTGAGGATCTACAACACACTCACCCGCGCCAAGGAGGAGTTCGTTCCTCTCGTGCCCGGGCAAGTGCGGATGTACGTCTGCGGCGTGACCGTCTACGACGTCTCCCACGTGGGCCACGCCCGGAGCGCCATCGTCTTCGACGTGATCCACCGCTACCTCGGCTTCAAGGGCTACGAGGTGAAGTTCGTCAAGAACTACACGGACGTGGACGACAAGATCATCAGGCGGGCCCAGGAGGAGGGCGTCGACGCGACGGTGATCGCCGAGCGCTACATCGAGGCGGACGAGCGGGACATGGCCGCTCTCGGCGTCGAGAGGCCCGACGTCGCACCCCGGGCCACCCAGCACATCGGCGAGATGCTCGCCCTCATCGAGCGGCTCGTGACCACCGGGCACGCCTACATCGTCGACGGGGACGTCTACTTCGAGATCGCCCGGTTCCCCCGCTACGGACGCCTGTCAGGCAAGAACGTCGATGAGCTCCTGGCCGGCGCCCGGGTCGAGGTCGACGAGCGCAAGCGCGATCCCCGCGACTTCGCCCTCTGGAAGTCGGCCAAGCCCGGGGAGCCTTCGTGGGAGGGCCAGTGGGGCCCCGGCCGTCCAGGCTGGCACATCGAGTGCTCGGCCATGTCAATGAAGTACCTCGGCCAGACGTTCGACATCCACGGGGGCGGCGAGGATCTGATCTTCCCGCACCACGAGTGCGAGATCGCCCAGACCGAGGCCGCGACCGGCAAGCCGTTCGTCCGCTGCTGGATCCACAACGGCTTCGTGAATCTGGGCGCAGAGAAGATGTCCAAATCCCTCGGGAATATTTTGACGATCAGAGAGTTCGTGAAGCGTCACGAGCCGGATGCGTTCCGCCTCTATCTCCTGGGAACGCATTATCGGAGCCCCGTGGAGTTCTCTGAGGAACGGGTACGCGAATCGGCTCGAGCCCTCGAGCGCTTGTGGGGCCCGGTCAAGCAGGCGCGGAAGTACGCCGAGTCTCGGACGTTTGGCCACCCCGGTGGAGAGCTGCCATCAGAATTTGCGTCCTTCCGGGAACGGTTTATTGCGGCGATGGACGATGATTTCAACACACCGGAGGCCCTGGGCGTCCTGTTCGAATTCGGTCACGCGCTCCATCGCACGGGTGGCCAGAGCGTGCAGAATTTTGTCCGTGGTGCGAGGGAGCTAGCGTCGCTCGCACAGGTGTTGGGCCTGACGGGACCGAAGTCCAAACTCGAAGGGCTGCCGTCAGAGCTCAGCGAGCGGATCATGTCGTTAATAAGGGAGCGTGACGAGGCGCGCCGGCGTCGGGACTGGCAGCGGGCGGACGAGATCCGCACCGAACTCCAGCAGCTCGAGGTGGTCGTCAAGGACACGCGATCAGGAACCGAATGGGAATGGAAAGGCCGATGACCGATCAGCCCGTGTACGGCCGGAACCCGGTGCTGGAGCTGCTCCGGAGTGGGAGCCGCCACGCGGACGAGATCGCGGTGCTGGCCAGCGGCCGCGGCCCGGCCCTCCTGGAACTCGTGGCGCGCGCGCGGGAGAGCGGCGCGAAGGTCTCCTTCCGGACCCGTGAGCAGCTCACGGCCATGGCGGGCACGCCGCACCATCAGGGCGTCGTGGCCCGGATCGCGGCGGCGTCATACGCGAGGCTGGGGGACCTGTTGGCTCGGCCGACGAGCCTGGGGGAGGCAGCCTTCTTCCTGGCGCTGGACCGGGTCCAGGATCCCCGCAACCTTGGTGCCCTTCTGAGGGTTGCCGAGGGAGCCGGGGCTCACGGCGTCATTCTGCCGAAGCATCAAGCCGCCGGGCTCACTGGAGCCACGGCCAAGGCCGCAATGGGGGCCATTGAGTTTCTCCCGGTAGCCAGAGAGGCAAACCTCGTTTCCGTTTTAGAAATACTTAAAAAACAAGGGATTTGGATTATTGGAGGGGTTCCGGTCGGCGGGGTTCCACCATGGAAAGTGGACTTCGCCATGCCACTCTGCCTGGTCATGGGAGCGGAGGGGTCTGGGCTGCGCCCCCTCATAGCTCGGACCTGTGATTTTCTCGTATCCCTCCCGATGAAGGGGAAGGTCAGCTCGCTCAACGTGGCCGCCGCCGCCGCGGCACTCTGCTATGAGGTGGTCCGCCAGCGAGAAAAAATCTTGATTGGGCCTTGACTTATAGAGGGTACAACAATAATATGAAGTTTTATCTGTGCTGGCGTAGCTCAGGGGGAGAGCAGCTGCCTTGTAAGCAGCGGGTCGGGGGTTCAAATCCTCTCGCCAGCTCCAGTAGCGTCGAGCAATTCGGCGGGTCGCCGGCGGACTCGGGGAGGTACCCAAGTGGCCAAAGGGGGCAGACTGTAAATCTGCTGGCGCACGCCTTCGGGGGTTCAAATCCTCCCCTCCCCACCATCTGCATGAAATAGGTGGAGCGAGTTTGTGTACGCCGAGAGGCCACGCGGGAATAGCTCAGCGGTAGAGCGCCAGCCTTCCAAGCTGGGGGTCGCGGGTTCGAATCCCGTTTCCCGCTCCACCATCGGCGCGATGCGATGCGGCGTACGGGCCCATGTAGCTCAGATGGCAGAGCGCGTCCTT
>CAYFIG010000204.1:0-261 GCA_964342905.1 uncultured bacterium | reverse complement strand
GGGGGTCGCGGGTTCGAATCCCGTTTCCCGCTCCATTCGCTTCTCGGCAACGCGTCTGGCCCATGTAGCTCAGTCGGCAGAGCACGTCCTTGGTAAGGACGGGGTCACCGGTTCAAGTCCGGTCATGGGCTCCAGCTTGACGGTCGTCGGCCGCGGAGAAATGGGCGCCGCAGGGCGCTGAACAGGCTAAGAAGGAGGGGCTCTCAATGGCCAAGGCGAAGTACGAGCGGACGAAGCCGCACGTGAACGTGGGGACGATTG
>CAYFIG010000203.1:0-4323 GCA_964342905.1 uncultured bacterium | reverse complement strand
CCGTAGGTGTCCTCTTTCGGGGGGAGCACCACGCGCTTGTCCGCTACATTGACCTCACGATGAACCGGCTTCTCCAAGCCCTGGAGGTTCGGCGAGAGGGTGATCGGGATGAGAAGAAGCCCCTCGGTCTTCCCCAGCTTGCCGCGATCCACATAGAGCGCCGGATCGATCGGCTTGCCGGAGTAGTCGACGTTAATAGGGCCGCCGGGGATCTGGTCCAGGGCCTGCTCCACGATCCGCATGGACTGCTCCATCTCGGCCATCCGCACCAGGTAGCGGTCGTAGTTATCGCCGTTCTGGCCCGTCGGGATCTCGAACTCCACCCGGTCGTAGGCCCAGTGGGGTTGGGCCTTGCGCACGTCGTAGGCCACGCCGGCGGCGCGAAGGAGCGGGCCCGTGATCCCATAGTCGATGGTTTCCTCCCGCGAGAGGGTCCCGACGCCCACCATCCGATCCATGAAGATCCGGTTGCCGGTGAGGAGCTTGTGGACTTCCTCCAGGACCTGGCGTGTCTCCTTGAAGGCCTTTCGTGCCTTCAGCGCGAATCCCTCGGGAAAATCGGCCTTGACCCCTCCAACCCGGGCGTAGGAGATCGTCAGGCGCGCCCCGGTCACGTCCTCCACTAGCTCCCAGAGGAACTCCCGCGCCTTGATCATGTAGAGGAAGACCGTGAAGGCCCCGAGCTCCATCGCGCTGGCGCCGATGCAGGTCAGGTGGTCGCAGATCCGCGAGATCTCGCTCATGATCACGCGGATGTACTTGCAGCGCTCGGTGATGTCGATTCCCAAGAGCTTCTCCACGCAGGAGGCGTAGCCGAAGTTGTTGATCAGGGGAGAGACGTAGTTGAGGCGGTCGGTGTACGGGATAGCGTTGTTGTACGGGCCCTCCTCACAATGCTTCTCAAAGGCCCGGTGCAGGTATCCGATCTCCACGTCGGCCTTCACGAAGGTTTCGCCATCCAGCTCGGCGAGAATCCGGATGATGCCGTGCATGGCCGGGTGCGCCGGCCCCATGTTCACATAGAGGTGCTGGGAACCGGAGCCGGTTCCACTCCCCTCGCCCAGGAAGATCTCGCGCGTGGCTCTTTCGGCCATCTTAGATCCTGGGGCCGATGAGGGGCTGCCGTCTTTCCACGGGGTAGTCCTTCCGAAGCGGATGCCCCTGAAACTCCTCGTACATCAGGAGCCGCCGGAGGTCGGGATGGCCCTCAAAGCGGATCCCGAACATGTCCCACACTTCTCTCTCGAACCAGTTCGCAATCGGCCACAGAGTGGTCGCAGTCGGGACGCGAGCGTCTTCCTCCTCCACCCGCACCTTCAGGCGGAGCCGGTGGTTGTGGGCGAGCGAGTAGAGGTGGTAGACCACCTCAAAGCGAGGCCCGTCCTCACGGCCCGGATATTTCAGGTAGTCCACCGCGGTGAGATCCATCAGGATCTCGAATCGGAGCGCCGGTTCATCCCGGCAGAAGCGGAGGGCCTCGGCGATGGCCGACCGGTCCACCGCCGCCGTGAGGTCACCCCTGAAGTCGTGGGTCTCCAGGATCCGTTCGCCGAACCGCTCGGCGAGCCGCGCAAGGATCGCCTGTCCGTCCATGAGGGAAGTCGGGGAGTATGGCGGCTCAGTACCGCTGGGCCCCGGCCGCAATCTTCTCCTGAAGCTTCATGAGCCCGTCGAGCACGCTCTCGGGGCGAGGCGGGCAGCCGGGGATGTACACGTCCACGGGGATGATGGTGTCGATCCCCATGACGGTCGCGTAGTTGTCGTAAAAGCCGCCGGTGCACGTGCAGACGCCAAAGGCCACCACCCACTTGGGCTCGGTCATCTGGTCGTAGACTCGCTTCAGCACCGGCGCCATCTTGTGGCTGATCGTCCCCACCACGAACAGGACGTCGGCCTGACGCGGGGAAAAGCGGACGAGCCCAGCCCCGAACCGGTCCACGTCGTAATGGGAACAGGCCGTGGCCATGTACTCCATACCGCAGCACGCAGTCACGAACGGGTACTGGAAGATGGAATACTTCCGCGCCCAGCCGATCGCCTCATCGAGCTTGGAAGTAAAAAAACTCCCTAATCCCACTCAAGGCCTCCCTTCTTCCAGATGTAGAGGAACCCCAGCATCAGGATGCCGAGGTAGACCAGAATCGCAACAAAGCCGAACCACCCCAGCTCTCGGGCCAGCACGGTCCAGGGGAAGATGAACATCAGCTCGATGTCGAAGATGATGAAGAAGATGGCGATGGTGGAGAACTTGATGGCGAACCGTCCCTCCGGCAGCGCGATCAGGTCCTTTCCGCATTCGAAAGGCTCAAGCTTCACCGGGCTCGGCCGCCTTGGCGCGATGAGCGATGGGATCCAGAGCATGGCGCCGGCCACCAGCGCGGCGAAGCCGAAGACCATCAAGAGGGGGACGTATTCCATCACGCGCCGATGACCGCTTGACCCTGGCGCTTGGCGTGGTACGAGCTCCGCACCAGGGGTCCAGCCTCCACGTGGGCGAACCCCATGGCCCGCCCCAGCGCTGCCAGTTCATCGAACTCCTCGGGGGGGTAGAAACGAGCGATCGGGAGGTGGCGGGGGGAGGGCCGAAGGTACTGACCCAGCGTCAGGAGGTTGACGTCCACCCTGCGGATATCCTCCATGGTCTGGACAAGCTCCTCCCGGGTTTCGCCGAGCCCCAGGATGAGCCCGGATTTGGTGAGGAGGGTGGGCACGGCCGCCCGAGCCCGGCGGAAGAGCTCGAGCGTCCGGGCATACCTTCCGCCGTGGCGCGCCACCTTGTAGAGACGGGGAACGGTTTCGGTGTTGTGGTTCAGGATGTCGGGTCCCGCATCGAGAACTGTCGCCAGGGCGGAAGCCGAGCCTTGAAAGTCGGGGATCAGAACCTCCACCCGACAGCGCGGCGCTTCGCGCCTGATCGCATCGATCGTCGCTGCGAAAACGGCAGCACCTCCGTCGGCAAGGTCATCCCGGTTCACCGACGTGACCACCACGTGCTCGAGCTCCAGGGTCCGGACGGCGCGCCCGACCCGCTCGGGTTCCTCGCGGTCCTCCCAGGTCGGCTTCCCGTGGGTGACCGCGCAGTAGCCGCAGCTCCGGGTGCAGACGTCGCCAAGGATCATGAAGGTGGCGGTCAGATCCTCCCAGCACTCGCCGATGTTCGGGCAGTGGGCTTCCTCGCAGACGGTGTGGAGGCTCCACTGGCGCATGAGCGACTTGACGCGGATATAATTCGGTCCCCCCGGAGCTCGCACCTTGAGCCAAGCCGGCTTTCGCGCGTCCGGGGCAGGGGGAGAATCGAGAAGTGGGAGCGGAATCCCCATCGGCTTCGTCCGTTTTTCCGTGCAGACAACTCATTATCCCATAGCTTTCATAACCCGCCAAGGCCGCAACAGACGAAAGGCTCCCGCTCGGGGAGCCCTGGAGAATTTGGATGGTGCCGAAGGGGGGACTCGAACCCCCACGGGTTGCCCCACACGCCCCTCAAACGTGCGCGTCTGCCAATTCCGCCACTTCGGCGCCGGCGAAGGGTGAGTATGCCATCCATGCGATCAGACTGTCAATGACCGGTCAGAAACCTCAACACCGCGCGTCGCTTCCCCGGGCGATCCACACGACCGACAGCTTGACGGAGGCGGGGGTCCAGGGCGTCGCGGATTCCCTCTCCCAGCAGGTTATAGGAGAGGACCGTGACCAGGATGGCCAGCCCCGGATACACGGAGAGCCACCAGGCAATCTCGATGGAATCTTTCCCATCGTTGAGAATGTTCCCCCACGTGGCAAAGGGGGGCTGGACACCGAGGCCGAGGAAGGAGAGCCCCGACTCGATTAGGATGGCGGCAGGAATTCCCAGGGTCATGGCCACCAGCACCGGAGCCATCGCGTTCGGAAGAATATGGCGCCAGACGATGCGGAAGCCGCTGGCGCCCACGGCCTGGGACCAGATCACGAACTCCCGCTCCTTGAGCGAGAGGAACTCTGCCCTGACCAGCCGCGCAACGCCCATCCAGCCCGTGAGGCCGATCACCGCCATGATGGTCCAGATGGAAGGTCGGAGGAAGGCTAAGACGGCCAGGAGGAGAAAGAAGCGCGGGAAGACCAGCATCAAATCCACGAGGCGCATGATCGTGGCATCCAGGAGCCCTCCTAAGTATCCGGCCAACGATCCGAGCAACACGCCGATGGCCGTTACGATTCCCACCGAGACAAAGCCGACTGCCAGTGACACCCGCGACCCATAGAGGATTCGCGAGAGCACGTCCCGGCCGAGCTGGTCGGTCCCGAACCAGTGGCTCCAGGAGGGGGGGTCAAGGATCTTTCTCACGA
>CAYFIG010000202.1:0-4362 GCA_964342905.1 uncultured bacterium | reverse complement strand
CCCCGGGTTTCTCTGGTACACAGTGGTGGACCAGCATTTCCTGACCTTGACTCGCCAACGCGTCTTCCCTGACGAGGACATCCCGCTCACTGCCGCCGAGTTCCTCGGCGTGACTGCCATTGGCTTCTTCCCGTGGAGCCTGGTGCTCCCGTGGGCCTTGGTTCGAGCGTTTCGCCACCCCTGGCAGAGCCTGGAGGCGCGGATCTGGCTCCTCCTGGGGCTCTGGAGTGTGATGGTCCTGGGTTTTTTCACCGTCTCCCCTTTCAAGCTCCCCCATTACGGGCTGCCGGCCTTCCCGGCTATGGCGCTGCTGGTCGCGAAGGTCTGGGACGACGCGCTAGAAGGGAAACCCAACGCCCCGTCCCCACGGACGCTTCTGGTCCTTCCGCTTGTCGTCCTGGCCGGGCTGGCTGCCCTCTGTTATGTCGCCTGGCGAGGGGGGGTTACGCTCCCGTCGGGCACCCTGTCGCTGGCGGATCTCTCCAGCCGGAACTTGGAGGCTCGGGGTCAGGGCGCGCCGTTTATCCCTTACGACCAACTTCGGCCGCTGCTGGGCAGGCTGGCTCTTATCTTCGGTCTTGGCAGCGTCGGGGTGGGGGTGGCAGTGTGGCGGCAGCTCCCTCGCTTCGGCCTGGGGATGCTTCTGGGTGTGATGGTCGCATTCCTACCGGTCACGATAGAAGGGCTCACCCTTTTCTCCACGAGTCGCTCGGTGCTGCCGATCGCCAGCTTCATCAAACAGGCTGCCGATCCTCAGGATTTGGTGGTCCACGAGGGCGCGCTGGAAAATAGCGGGAGCCTGGTGCTGGCCATGGGCCGGTCCATCAAGATTGTGAACGGACGAGAGTCCAACCTGGCATTTGGCGGCACGTTCCCCGACGCGCGGGAAATCTTCTGGGAGGCCGACCGCCTCAAGGCCGCGTGGAAGGGATCGGGTCGTGTGTTCCTGGTCTCCACGGTGAAGCCCGAACGGAGCGTGGTACAAAACCTTCCGAAAGGAAGTGTACACCTGCTCCTCAAAAGTGGGGGGCGGTGGCTCTACTCGAACCGTTCTGGAGGGTGATCGCCGTGAGTCGACTGTGGTCTCAGGCAGGGGAGGTCGGTGGTGGGACTTCTGATCTCTCGAGCGTCAGCGAATCCCCGTACCGATTAAAGGACGATCCGTATTCGAGTCACTCCGTGATCCTCTCCCGTCTCGGAGAGGGGCGGGGGCGCCGCCTTCTGGACGTCGGGGCGGCGAATGGGTTTTTGGCCCAACGGCTCACCGAGCGGGGATACGAGGTGACCGGCATTGAGGGCGACCCGAGGCTGGCGGCGCTGGCGGCCGGCAAGTGTCACGCCGTGGTGGTGGCGGACCTGGACCGGGAGGCGCCCGAGCTCTCCGGCTCCTTTGACGTGATTGTCTATGGAGATGTCCTCGAGCACCTGAAAGATCCGCTCCGAGTCTTTCAGCACCTCAACCGGTACCTCAGCCCTGATGGGACGCTCGTGATCTCGGTGCCGAATGTCGCTCACCTCAGGGTTCGTCTCCAGCTCCTCCTGGGAAGGTTCGAGTATGCCGAGCGAGGCATCTTGGACCGCACTCACCTTCGCTTCTTCACCCTTTCGTCGCTCCGGCGGTTCCTGGCCGAGGCCAAGGTCACAGTGGTCGAGCTGGTCGCCACACCAGTGCCCCTGCCGCTCCTGGTGCCAGAGCGTTATCACGGGTGGTGGCTCAACACTCTTCATGCCACGAACGCGGCCCTGGCGCGAGTCTTTAAAACTCTGCTCGGCTACCAGTTCGTCGTCGTGGCCCGCCGGGAGGCACTCCCGTGACGCCCAAAGTCGTCGTGGTCATGCCCGCCTATAACGCGGGTCGGACCCTCCGCCTAACCTATGAGGCGTTGCCCAAAGAAAGCGTGAGCTTGGTGATCCTTGTGGACGACGGCTCCACCGATGCCACTCTGGAGATCGCGCGCGAGTTGAACCTGGAGATCTTCGTCCACACCCGGAACTACGGCTACGGAGCGAACCAGAAGACCTGCTACGCCGAGGCGCTCAAAGCCGGGGCCGACATCGTGGTGATGGTCCACCCGGACTACCAATATGACCCCACCCTGATTCCCCAGCTTATCGCGCCCATTACCGGGGGGGAGGCCGACCTGGTGCTGGGCTCCCGAATCAAAGGCGGGTCGGCTATTCAACAGGGAATGCCGTGGTGGAAGTACGTGAGCAACCGGTTCCTGACCCAGCTGGAAAACTGGGTCTTTGCCCTCGCCCTCTCGGAGTTTCACACGGGGTACCGGGCCTTTCGTCGCGAGGTGCTGGAGACCGTCAACTTCACCATGAACTCCGATAGCTTTATCTTCGATCAAGAGATCATCGCCCAGGCGGTGGACGCCCGATTCCGGATCGCCGAGATCCCTGTGCCCGTGCGCTACTTCCCCGACGCCTCGTCAGCCAGCTTCGCCCAGAGCGTGGGGTACGGGCTCAGGATTCTGCTGCTGCTCGTCAGGTTTCTCCTTCATCGCTGGGGCATCTTCCGGAACCGGCAATTCGAGAGCCTCCGTGCCCGCTACACCCGGCTCCCCAGTGATGCAGGCTAGCCCCGGTGAGCCGAGCCGGCTTCGTTTGGGCCTGGACAGCCTCACCTTCGTTCTCCTCGCCCTCCTGGCGGGGGTACTCCTCACCGGCGGTTGGACCGTCCCCTTGGGACCTTGGCAACTGGCGATCACGAGGCCAGAGAATGTGCTCCTGGCCACCCTACCGATGCTGGCCCTTCGATGGTGGCTCTGCCCACCCTCGCTCCCCGCGCTCCCGCCCCGTGTGGCATTGGCGATCGGGGTGATAGCCTATGCGCTCGTCTTTTCCTTCATCACGGTCAGCCGGCACTACGCCTTTAGAACCCACGCCCTGGACCTGGGGTACTACGCTCAGGTTCTCTCGAACATCACCCACGGCCGGGGTGCCTATGTGAGCCTTCCGGAGATGCACGCATGGGGTGATCACTTCTCCCCGATCCTGTATCTTCTTGCCCCGCTCTTCGTCATCTTCCCCGGCTCCGTGTCCCTGGTCATTTGCCAGTCGGTGGTATTCGCGTTGGGAGCGTTCGCAGTCTTCGCTATCGCCAAGCGCCGGCTCGGAGATGAGTACCCGGCGGTCGCCTTCACCGGCCTCTACCTCCTGAACCCCTCCCTCCACGGGGTGAACCTCCGGGATTTCCATTCCGCGGCGCTTGGTATTCCTCTCCTCCTGTGGGCTGTGGCTTGCTTCGAGGCTAACCGTCCAATCTGGCTCCTCGCCGCCGTTTTCCTCACTCTCGGGACTCGAGAGGACGCCGCCCTCGCGGTAATCGGCCTTGGCCTCTGGATCGCACTGGGCCGGCAGCGGTGGAGATGGGGGATCGGGCTGACCGTGCTCGGGTTCGGCTGGCTCTTCCTCACTACCGGCTGGCTGATGCCGTACTTTCGCGGCTCCCCGTACCCCCACCTCCAACGGTTCGCCCACCTCGGAGGATCCGTGAGCGAGATCCTCCTCAACCTGGCGACTCACCCATTCCAGGCGCTCTCCTTTCTGGTGAGCGGGGACCGGCTCGCGTACCTGGTGGCGCTCGTCGCCCCTTTGGGGCTCCTCCCGCTCCTGAGCCCGCTCGATCTCCTCCCAGCTCTCCCCAGCTTAGTGGTTAACCTGCAGAGCCGCGATCCGGTCCTCTTTCACCACCGCGCGCAGTACACGGTCTTCGTCCTTCCATTCCTAGTGCTCGCTGCCATCTCGGGGTACCGACGACTTGCACGCTGGACATCCAGTGCGGCAGGAGCGCGCGGCGCTCGCTTCAGCCCGAGTAGGGCCCTGGCCCTGGCCGTGCTCGTGAGCCTGGCACTGACCTCTCGGACCCTGAACGACCTCGGAGTGAGCAAGTGGCGGCTCGACGACCGGCAGCGGATTGCCTATTCCGTCATGGCGAGGATTCCGCCCGATGCAGGGGTTTCGACCTGGGAGCGCTTCGTGCCACACTTGGCGTTGCGGCCCAAAGTGTTCGTGTTTCCCCTGGGCCTGGAAGCGAGCGACTACGTGCTGCTGGACTTCGCCGCGTACCCGCAGCAGGGCATTCCAGGCGTCATGCTCGACCGTCAGGGTGATACGGTTGTCCTCAGGTCCGAAGGCATCGAGCATCGCTACGCGGTGGTGACCGACGAGGCGCAGTACCTCCTGCTCAGGCGGACGGCGCCGCGATCACTCAGGGAGACGCTCGCTCGAGAGGCCTGGGCGCGGAGCGAGCGGCAAGAGCGGCGGAGACCAGGCTAGGCGAGATCTTCAGGCGGGGCAGGGGCCTCCCCCGAGAAGATGTGGGAGGCGTGATGCTGAAGCGAATCTTCGCCGGGC
>CAYFIG010000201.1:0-4383 GCA_964342905.1 uncultured bacterium | reverse complement strand
GACTGCCTCATCGGGATCAACCTGCTCCGCGAAGGGTTGGATCTCCCCGAGGTGTCGCTTGTGGCGATCCTCGACGCTGATAAAGAGGGGTACCTCCGCTCCACCACCTCGCTCATTCAAACCGCAGGCCGGGCGGCTCGGAACGTCAACGGCGAGGTCATCATGTACGCCGATCGGATCACCGAGTCCATGAAAGCCACTATCGCCGAGACCGAGCGTCGGCGCACCGTCCAGGAGGCGTACAACCGCGAGCACGGCATCACCCCGGAATCCATCAAAAAGTCGATCCGCGAACTGCTCCGGTCCGTCTATGAGCGTGACTACTATACCGTGGAGGTGGTCAGGGAACCCGAGGAAACCTATGCGTCGCCCGCGGCGCTGGAGGAACGGATCAGGATGCTGGAGGCGCAGATGAAGGAGGCCGCAAGGCGACTCGACTTCGAAGCGGCCGCCGAACTCCGCGACCGCATCCGGGCGCTCAGGAAAAAAGAGCTGGCGCTGTGACCCTGCAGGATAAGCTCGACCGCGTCCCTGACCGCCCGGGCGTCTACCAGTTCAAAGACGCCAAAGGGCAGATCATCTACATCGGCAAGGCGGCTTCGCTGAGGACGCGGGTGCGCTCGTACTTTCAGGAATCGCGGGTGAGGGACCCCAAGACCGATGTGCTTGTCCGGCAGATCCGGGACCTGGACTACCTCGTCACCGACAACGAGCTTGAGGCGCTGATCCTGGAGTCTAACCTGGTCAAGAAGCACCGCCCCCGCTACAACGTCGTCCTTCGGGACGATAAGCACTACCCGTTCCTGAAGCTCACCACCAACGAGGAGTTCCCACGCCTCGTCGTGGCGCGCCGGGTCGCCAAGGACGGCGCCACCTACTTCGGCCCCTTCTATCCCGCCACCGCCATGCGCGAGACGCTCCGCCTCGTCCGTCAGCTCTTCCCGCTCCGCACCTGCCGCATCACCATCGACGGCAAGGCCGAGCGGCCGTGCATCCAGTACTACATCCACCGGTGCAAAGCGCCGTGCACCGGCTGGGAGAGCCGGGAAGGGTACCGGCGCACTGTGGAGGATGTGAAACGCTTTCTCGAGGGCAAAGAAGATGACCTGGCCAAGGCGCTCACGCGTGAGATGGAGGACGCAGCGGCCGAGTTGAAGTTTGAGCGCGCGGCCGTCCTTCGCGATCAAATTCAGGCGCTCCATCAGGTGCGCGAACGGCAGAAGATCATCTCCACCGAGCAGGAGGACCAGGACATCATTGGGGTGGTCCGCCAGGGGAGCGACGCCTGCGTCCAGCTCTTCTTTGTGCGGAAGGGGCGACTTCTCGGTCGCGAGTCATTTTTCTTCGACCGGGTCTCGGGCTGGAGCGACGGGGAGATCCTCGGGGCCTTCGTCCGGCAGTTCTACGCGGCGAACGTGACCCCGCCGCCCGAGATTTTGGTCTCCGAGGAAATCCCCGAGACGGAGCTGACGGTCGAGTGGCTCGGTCAGCGGCGCGAAGGAAAGGTTGAGCTTTATGCTCCGCGGCGAGGCAAGAGGCGTGAATTCGTGGCAATGGCCGAGGAAAACGCGGCCCTCGCGCTTCAGACCCACCTCTTGTCGAGAGACGATCGCCAGCAGCTCGTCCTTGAGGAGCTCCAGCGCTCGCTGAGTCTTCCCGGCCTTCCCAACCGGATCGAGGGGTTTGATATTTCCAATATCCAGGGCACCGAAGCTGTGGGCTCCATGGTAGTCTGGGAGAACGGCGCCATGAAGAAAGAGGACTACAAGCGCTTCAAGGTCAGGACGGTCCAGGGCGCCGATGACTACGCCATGATGGAGGAGGTCCTCCGCCGCCGCTATGCCAAAGCCCTCGAAGACGGGGGCGTCCTCCCAGACCTGATCCTGCTGGACGGCGGCCGGGGCCAGCTCAACGTCGGGATGAAGGTGCTGGAGGATCTGGGCCTCGACTGGATTCCGATCGTGGCCCTGGCCAAGCGGGCCGAGGAGGTCTACACCCCTGAGAGCCTCCAGCCGCTCGTCCTTGACCTGACCTCCGCTGGGCTCCACACACTCCAGAAGATCCGGGACGAAGCCCATCGCTTCGCGATCTCCTACCACAAGAAGCTCAGGAGCCGGCGCACCATCCAGTCGGTGCTGGACCAGATTCCCGGGGTGGGGCCCATGATCCGGACCAACCTCCTCAAGCACTTGGGCTCGGCGCGGAAGGTCCGGGAGGCGTCGGTGGGTGAGCTGGCCTCGGTCTCCAAGGTGACCCCGAAGCTGGCCCAGCGGATCTACGACTTCTTCCACCCTCCGCCGGGTGGGGGGACCGGGGAACCTTCGTCAGGCTCACATGGTTCTACGGAGTGAAATCTCATGAGAAAGGAGGTGAATGCTGATGCTTAAGGCGTTCGTGATCGCAATTGCCGCGCTGGTCCTCCTGGCCAGCCCCGCCCTGGCAAGCCAGTGCCCGCTCCTGATCAAGCAGCTGAACGAGGCGGCCGAGAAGCTGAAGGCTGACGACGCCAAGGTGAAGAAGGCTAAGCCCATGATTGCCGAGGCCCAGAAGCTCCACGACGGGGGCAAGCACGCTGACGCGATCAAGAAGTGCGACGAGGCAGCGAAGGCCCTTGGGGTTGAGCTGAAGAAGAAGATGTAACGTCGTCGGGCCGGGGTGGGTGGGGCGCGACGTTTCCCCCACCTCGGCTTTCCTCCCATCAAATCTTGCCTCTGTCCTCTAAGTGTGGTAAAAACAAGCGTTAATTATGTCCGCTGACCGGTACCCCTTTCACGAGAGCGAGACCAAGTCGCAGAAGGTCTGGGAGGAGGCCGGGTGCTTCAAGGCCACCAAAGACCCGACCCGACCCAAGTACTATTGCCTGGAGATGTTCCCGTACCCCTCAGGGCGCATCCACATGGGCCACGTTCGCAATTACGCTATCGGGGATGTCGTGGCCCGCTACAAGTGGATGCGGGGCTTCAACGTGCTCCACCCCATGGGGTGGGACGCCTTTGGCCTGCCTGCCGAGAACGCGGCGATCGAGCACGGCGTCCACCCCGCGGTCTGGACCTCAGAAAACATCGCCTACATGAAGGCTCAGCTCAAGAAGATGGGTTGCTCCTACGACTGGGCTCGGGAGTTTTCCACCTGCGATCCTGAGTACTACAAGTGGGAGCAGCAGATCTTCATCCGGATGTTCGAGCGCGGGCTCGCCTACAAGAAGCTCTCCACTGTGAACTGGTGCCCAGGCTGCCAGACCATCCTAGCCAACGAGCAGGTGGAGGGCGGGCGTTGCTGGCGCTGCGATGCCGAGGTGGTGCCCAAGGCGGTGGAGGGGTGGTTCTTCAAGACCACGAAGTATGCGGAAGAGCTGCTCGCCTGGTGCGACAGGCTCACGGGGTGGCCCGAGCGGGTCCTCACCATGCAGCGGAACTGGATCGGGAAGAGCGAGGGTGCGGAATTCGATCTGCCGGTGGTCGGGAAGCCCGGAACGGCGATCAGGGTCTTCACGACACGTCCGGACACTGTATTCGGCATGACGTACGTCGTGCTCGCCCCTGAGCACCCGCTGGTGGATAAACTGGTGGCCGACGATCCCGAGCGCCACGCGGTGGCTGCGTTCCGGGCGGAGGTCACCCGTCAGACCGAGACGGAACGCCTCGCGGCCGACCGGCCCAAGCGTGGCCTTCGGCTTAAAGCTCGTGCCATCAACCCATTTCCAGAGCAGGAGATCCCGCTCTTTCTGGCGGACTACGTCCTGATGGGCTACGGCACGGGAGCCATCATGGCAGTCCCCGGCGAGGATCAGCGCGACTGGGACTTCGCCAAGCAGCACGGTCTCCCGATTATCGAGACGGTCCAGCGCCCCCCCGGGTGGGAGGGGGAAGCCTATACGGGAGATGGAATCAAGATCAACTCAGGGTTCCTCGACGGGCTCACCGTCGCCGAGGCCAAGCGCGGGGCGATTGACTGGCTCGTCGCGAAGGGGATTGGCGAGTTGAAGGTGCACTACCGGCTCCGCGACTGGGGGATCAGCCGCCAGCGCTACTGGGGCGCGCCCATTCCCATTATCTACTGCGATCGGTGCGGCATGCTGTCCGAGAAGGACGAAAATCTCCCGGTGGTGCTTCCGCGGTCCGTCCAGATCAGCGGCAAGGGCGGTTCACCGCTGGCAGAGGTGGCAACGTTTGTCAATACCGCCTGCCCCCGCTGCGGAGGAAAAGCCCGCCGCGAGACCGACACCATGGACACCTTCGTGGAGTCCTCCTGGTACTTCCTCCGCTACTGTTGCCCGACCTTCCAGGGTGGGATGGTGGAGCCTGATGCGACCCACTACTGGATGCCTGTGGACCAGTACATCGGCGGGATTGAGCACGCGGTGCTCCATCTCCTCTACTCCCG
>CAYFIG010000200.1:0-4389 GCA_964342905.1 uncultured bacterium | reverse complement strand
CGTGGAAGTGCTCGTCAGCGGGAGTGAGCACCTCTGACTCGTCGATGTAGTCCACCCCGAGGGCCTCCAGAATCTGCGCCTCCACAAAGTGGCCGATCCGGCACTTGGCCATCACCGGGATCGTAACCGTGGCCATGATCTCCTTGATCTTCTTGACCGGGGCCATTCGAGCCACGCCGCCTTGGGCGCGGATGTCCGCGGGCACACGCTCCAGCGCCATCACGGCCACAGCCCCGGCGTCCTCGGCGATCTTCGCCTGCTCGGCTGTGGTCACGTCCATGATGACCCCGCCCTTCAGCATCTCAGCCAGCCCGACCTTCAATCGAAGCGTTCCGATCTCCATTTCTCCCTCCTTATGACCCGGTGCTATCGAGCGCACCGGTCAGGTCTTCAATCAGATCCTCCACGGCCTCCAGTCCCACCGATAGCCGGACCAGCCCAGGGCCGATCCCGAGGGCCGTTCGCTCGGCCTCCGGGATTTGGCGATGGGAGGTGCGCACGGGGTAGCTCCACGTCGTCGCCACATCCCCGTAGCTCGGGGCGAACTCGATGAGGCAGAGGCCAGCCATAAAGCGTTCCACCGCCGGAGCCCCACCTTTGAGGTCGAAGGAGCAGATCGCCCCCGCGCCGTTCTTGAAGAGCCGCTGGGCGAGCCCGTGCTGGGGATGGGAGGGGAGCCCGGGGTAGTACACGCGCGAGACCTCCTGTCTCCCTTCGAGAAAGCGAGCCAGAGCAAGGGCGTTAGCCGACTGGCGCTGGAGCCTCACGTGAAGGGTGCGGAGCCCACGCACTGCCAGCCAGGCGTCGAAAGGACCCAGGTTCGTCCCGATCCGCATCATGGCAGCGCGCACGCGATCCATCAGCTCTTGCCGCCCCACCGCGACCCCTCCGGTCACATCGCCGTGCCCCGAGATGAACTTCGTGGCACTGTGGTGCACCACGGTGGCCCCAAGGCCCAGGGGACGGAGGATCGCCGGAGAAGCAAAGCTCGAGTCCGCGATCAGCTCCACACCCCGGCTCGCGAGGTCGGCGCCCAGCGCCTCAAGGTCAACCAGCTTGAGGAGCGGGTTAGAGACCGACTCCACGTACACCGCCCGTGTTCTCGGAGTGAGCGCGGCCAGGACTTGCGCCGGTTCGGTCGCATCCACGAAGATGGTCTCCACGCCCAAGCGGGAGAGCTCCTCATTGAGAAAGGCGGTCGTGGTCCCGTACAGGTCCCGGGCCGCTACCAGGTGATCTCCGGGAGCCAGGAGCGCGAGGAACAGGGCGGTGAGGGCTCCCATCCCCGAGGCGCAGGCCACGGCGGCCTCGCCTCCCTCGAGGGCCGCCATCATCGCCTCCAGCATGGCGGTGTTCGGACCGCCGTAGCGGCCGTAGAGGAAGCCCGGCTGCTTCCCTTCCCACACCCCCTCCACCACCTCCATCGTCTCGAAGGCGTAGACGCTGGTCTGGTAGATCGGCGGTGTGAGCGGCCGGCTGGCCGATGGAACATCACGCCCCCCTCGAGCCGCGATCGTTTCCAATCGCATCATCGCCTCCTACACCAGCGGGACAGCGATCCGTTCCGCCTCGCGCGGGACCGGTCGCCTGAGCATCGCGCGGATCGCCTCGCTGAGCCGGCGGACTCCTTCCTCGATCCGGTTCGCGGGGACCGAGGAGAACGAGAGGCGAAGGGTGCGCTCGCCTCCGTCATCCAGAAAGAAGGCGCTCCCCGGGGTGAAGGCCACGCCCCGCTCCAGGGCACGCGGGAGCAGCGTCGCGGCGTCTATTCCCTCGGGCAGGGTCACGAGCAGGGAGAACCCACCCTGGGTGTGAGTCCAGCTCACGCCCTTCGGCATCCGGCGGCTCAGGGCTTCCAGGAGCAAGGTCCGCCGCCGGCTGTACTCCGCTGCTGAACGCCGGAGGTGGCGTTCGAGCAGGCGCCGCTGGCAGAAGTGATAGACCGCCGCCTGGATCAAGGGACTCGTGTGGATGTCGGAAAGCTGCTTGGCAGCCGAGAGCCGCTCGATCGCCGGTGGGGGCGCCACAAGCCAGCCGAGGCGAAGCCCGGGAAAGAGGATCTTAGAGAAGGTTCCGATATAGAGGACCAGACCGTTGGGATCCGTAGCCTTGAGCGGGGCCGGCGGTCGCTCCCCGTAAAAGAGGCTTCCGTCAAAGCCGTCCTCTACCACTGGGACCTGGTAGCGCCCGGCCAGTTCGAGGAGCCGACGCCGGGCAGCCGCGGGCATGGTAAGGCCCGTGGGGTTGTGGGCGCTCGGCTGACAGTAGAGGAGCTTCGGGGGGTGGCGCTCCAAGACCCGCTCCAGGACGTCCAGTCGGAGCCCGCTGTCGCTCATCGGGACGGGAAGGAGCTGGGCCCCGAAGGAGCGGAAGACCTGGATGGCCCTGGGGTAGCTCGGCTGCTCGATGGCGACAAAATCTCCCGGGTCCACGAGGGTCCGGGCGATCAGATCAAACCCCTGCTGGGAGCCGTTGACGATCAGGATCTCCTCGGGGCGCGCCCCGACCCCGAAGCGGAGGAGATAGCTCGCCAGGAAGCGTCGAAGCGGCGGGTAGCCGCCCGCGGGGTAGTACTGGAGCAGCTCCGCCCCCTCCAGCCTGATCACGCGGTTCAGGACCTTGCGGAACGCGTCCGTCGGGAAGAGCCCGCTGTCGGGCATGCCCCCGGCGAAGGAGATGACCCGCGCGGTCGGTCGGGTCACCTGATTGTAGAGCTCCCGACGCCGGACATCGGCGGCCACGAGCTGCGACCCCTTGGAGAAAAGCCCGGACCAGTCGATCTTGGCCGGTGGCTTTGCCTCAGTCGAGAGACGCGCGGCTGGGGCGGGCCCCTCGGCGACGAAGGTCCCCTGCCCCACATGCGCCCGGAGAAGCCCTCGGGCCACCAGCTCCTCGTACGCCAGCGTCACCGTAGTCCGGTTTACGCCGAGACGCTGGGCCAGCTCGCGGGTGGCGGGGAGCTTGACCCCGGGCGCCAGGAAACCGTCGCGCATCAGCCGCTCCAGGTGCGCCTGGATCTGGCGGGCCAGGGGGGTCGCTTGGGATCGGTCCAGCGGGATCTCCATTACAGACCATTTTCTCTACTTTTTGACCATTGTAAAGAGCCAATTGGTTGCCCCAAGCGCATCGAGTATAATGGGGGCGCCCGATCGGGCAAAGCACATCATCCACCTAAAAGGAGGACCCTATGGGAGCGATGAAGGAGTTCGCGAACGTGTATTACCGGGAAGGGGCGCTGGACCCGAAGACGATGCAGCTCGTCGCGATGGCCGCCATGGCCGCGGCCGGCTGCACCTCCTGAGTGCCGGGACGCTTCGCGGCTGCGAAGCAGGCCGGCGCCACCGACGACGAGATCATGGAGGCCCTCTACTACGCCATGCGGGGAGCGGCCCGCGCCACCTGGAGCACGATCAAGTACATCGAAGGGATCGAGGACCTGAACAAGCAGTACAAGACCACCTTCGAGCGCGAGAACGGAAAGTAGCCACGACGGCTTGCTACGTCCCCGCGGCCCTCAGGCAGCTCGGAGGGACCGCGGGGAACGTGAGGATTATATGGCGCTAGAGCTTGGGCTCAACGGCAAGGTAGCGGTGATCACCGGCGGGAGCGAGGGGCTGGGGCGCGCCTGCGCGCTGAAATTCGCTCAGGAGGGGGCACGCGTGGCGATCTGCGCGCGGCGGAAAGAGATCCTCGAGCGGACTGCTGAAGCTATTCGCAACGCCACCGGCGCGGACGTCCTGGCGGTCCCGGCCGACGTGACCAAGGCGGAGCAGGTCGAGGGGTTCATCAGCCAGGTGGTCGACCGGTTCGGCCGGATAGACATTCTCGTCAACAATGCCGGGACGTCAGCCGCAGCGGCCTTCGAGCAGGTGGACGACCACGCCTGGCAGCAGGACCTCGACCTGAAATTCATCGCCGCGGTGCGCTGCTGCCGGCTGGTCATCCCCCACATGCGCAGGCAGGGGGGCGGGCGCATCATCAACGTCACCACCGTAGGCGGTAAGGCCCCGGGGGCTCGGGCGCTCCCGACCACCGTGACCCGGGCCGCGGGGATCAACCTCACCAAGTCGCTCGCCAACGAGTACGCCCCTGACCGAATCCTGGTGAACACCGTCTGCCTCGGCCTGGTGAAGAGCATGCAGTGGGAGCGCCAGGCTCGGGGCGATCCGGACGCCTACTACCGCGAGGTGGCGAAGCGGGTGCCCATCGGGCGCGTCGGCGAGGCGGAGGAGTTTGCCGACCTGGTGGCCTTCCTCGTCTCCGAGCGCGCCGGCTACATCACCGGCACGGCGATCAACTTCGACGGCGGCATGTCCGCGATGGTGTAACACGGCGAGGACCCTCATGAAGCACCTCAAGCCCGACCGCGAGATGTATCTGATGGACGTC
>CAYFIG010000199.1:1912-4435 GCA_964342905.1 uncultured bacterium | reverse complement strand
CAGTCAGCGTTCTAGAGAGCTCCTGCTGTCACAGGAGGCCGTGGCGGGTTGCGTGGGCTGCGGCTTCCAGCCGGCTGTGGACCCCAAGCTTGCCGAAAATATTTTGGACGTGATTTCTCACCGTGGCCGGGCTCACGTGAAGCCGTTCAGCCATTGTCTTGGTGTTCGCCCCGCCTGTCATCAGCCGCAGGATCTCGATCTCCCGCCGGGTCAGTTCCGCCGCGGGACTGCTCGTATCGGCTGCCCCCGATCTGGCCTCAGCCAGCCGCTCCCGGACCAGGCTTTCGATCTCGTGGGAAGCGGTAACGTCGCGGAAAAGATGGACGGTGGTCGAGAGGTCGCGCCGAGTGCCCGGAATCACCACGATGCTGACATTGAGCCACACGGGCTTGTCCGTTTTGGTCCGGGTAGCCATGTCGAAGTGCTGCACCAGCTCTCCCTCTTTCACCAGCGTCAGCACCTGGCAGCCGTGGTAGCAGAGGCGGTTGCCGGCCGAATCCTGCCCGGCGAAGACCTCGCAGCAGGGCCTGCCAATTACCTCCCTGGCAGAGTAGCCGAGGATTTTCTCAGCCGCCCGGTTCCAGAGCGTGATCTTACCGTCAGACGTCACCGCGCAGACTCCATCGGCTGTATTGGTGAGGAGCCTGTCCAGATCCATCTAGCACCTCCCTGGGAGTGGAGCGTCTTCTGAGTCAAATGCACTAGCAAAAGGGATGCCGGAGTACTCGCTTCGGTTATTTTTCAGGTATTCGGGCACTTAGCCTACGAATATCAGGCGGGAGGCGAGGCGAGGACGCCCCAGATGGGGAATGGCTGCCTCACCGGCCTGGGTTGGAAGACCTCTTTAGCCGGAGAGCACTAGCGGGGCTCGTAGGCGCACAGGGGATCCTCTCCGAAAGGACTGCCGCTCGCGGCGTAGGCGCGGGCGCGGGAGCCCCCGCAGATCTCCCGAAACTCGCAGCGGCCGCACCGGCCCTCGAAGCGCTCCGGCTGCCGCAGGCGCCTGAACAGCGGCGCTTCCCGGTAGATCTCCACCGGGCTCCCCGTCCGCACGTTCCCCGCCGTCACCGGGAGAAACCCCGACGGCTGAACCTCCCCCGTATGGGAGACAAACATGATCCCGTTGCCATCGCGGATCCCGAACCCCCGCCGGATCGGGCTCCCGCGAAGCGCCTCCCGGCCCTGCCCCTCGGCCCGCATCCGTTGGAGCACCACCCGCCGGTAGTGCGGCGCCTCCGTGGTCGTGATGTGACAGGACCCCTCGCGCGAGCGCTCCGAGAGCCAGAAGAGCAGCAGTTCACACTCGGCAGGAGTGAGCTGGCCAAGCACCCGTCCCCGCCCCACCTGGATCAAGAAGAAGAGACTCCAGCGCGCCGCCCCCAGCCGGGCTACCAGCTCGCCTATGCCCGGCAGATCTTCCTCCGTCTCGGCGGTGACCAGGCTGTTGATCTGAAAGGGAAGCCCCGCCGCAAGAGCCGCGCGCGTGGCTTCCACCGTCTGCGCAAAGCACCCCGGCACCCCCCGGAAACTGTCGTGGCGGACAGGGGTTGAGCCGTCGAGGCTGAGCGAGATCGCCCGCACTCCGGCCAGCTTGAAGCGATGGATCACCTCCGGCGTCAGAGCGGGCGTCCCGCTTGGAGCCACTGAGAGATCGAGCCCGAGAGCGGCGCCGTGCTCGAGGAGCTCCCAAAAGTCTGGCCGCTTCAACGGATCACCGCCCGTCAGGATCACATGTGGCCCCGGGGGCCCGAACTCGAGGAGCGCCTCGAGGAACCGGCGCCCCTCGGCCGTGCTGAGCTCCTGAGGATCGCGCCGCGGGACTGCCTCGGCCCGGCAGTGGCGACAGGCCAGATCGCAGGCCCGCGTCAATTCCCAGTACACCCGAAGCGGCGCCTGGGCGAAGACAAAAGGGGAACTCATCGGGCACCGCCCGCGTGGCTCATTCGAGCTCTCCCTCTTCGGGTTCGCGCTTTCCAAAGGGCACGTAGTCCCTCAGCGGAGGGCCGAGATAGAGCTGGCGGGGCCGGGCGATCTTCTGCTCCGGATCGGCCAGCATCTCGAGCCACTGGGCCAGCCACCCCGAGGTCCGCGGGATGGCGAAAAGCACCGGGAACATCTCCAGCGGGAAGCCCATGGCCTGGTAGATCAGGCCGGAGTAGAAGTCCACGTTGGGGTAGAGCTTGCGCGTGACGAAGTAGTCGTCCTCCAGCGCGATCCGCTCCAGCTCCAGCGCGATAGGGAGGAGCGGGTTGGGCTTCGTCACGGCGAAGACCTCATCGGCCAACCGCTTGACGATCCTGGCCCGAGGGTCATAGTTCTTGTACACCCGGTGGCCAAACCCCATCAGCTTCGCTTCGCCGGCCTTGACCTTCCGGATGAACTCCGGAACCTTCTCCACCGAGCCGATGGCCTGCAAGACCCTGAGCACGGCCTCGTTGGCTCCCCCATGGAGCGGGCCGTAGAGAGCTGCGGCGCCCGCCGCGACAGCGCAGTACGGGTCCCCGCGTGAGGAGCCCACACTCC
>CAYFIG010000199.1:0-1902 GCA_964342905.1 uncultured bacterium | reverse complement strand
GTTGAGCAGTTCTGCTCGTGGTCGGCGTGGAGGATGAAGAGGATGTCCACTGCCCGCTCAAGCACAGGTTTTGGCTTGTACTTCGCCTCCGTCGTCTTGAGGAGCATGTTGAGGAAGTTGCCCGTGTAAGAGAGGTCGTTATCGGGGTAGGCGTAGGGCATCCCGAGGCTATGCCGGTAGGCGAAGGCCGCCAGCGTGGGCATCTTGGCGATGAGCCGGATCGCTTGAAGCCGCCGGTTCTCGGCGTCGGTCAGATGTTTCGCCTCCGGATAAAAGGTCGAGAGGGCCGCCACTGCGGAGATGAGCATCCCCATGGGATGGGCGTCGTGGTGGAAGCCGTCCAGGAACTTTTTCAGGTTTTCGTGGATCCACGTGTGGTGAGTGATCTCCCACGTCCAGGCCTCGAGCTGGGAGGGGGTGGGGAGCTCGCCATAGATCAAGAGGTAGGCGACCTCCAGATAGGTGGAGTGCTCGGCGAGCTGCTCGATGGGGTACCCGCGGTAACGGAGCACCCCGCGCTCGCCGTCGATGAACGTGATCGCGCTCCGGCACGAGGCCGTATTCATGAACGCCGGATCGTAGGAGAGGAGCCCGAAGTCCTCCGGATCCTCTTTGATCTGCCGGAGATCAAGGGCCCGGATGGCGCCGTGCTCGATCGCGACCTCGTAGCGCTTCCCGGTCCGGTTGTCGGTGATGCTCAGGGTATTCTCTGGCATTGCCGCTCCTCCTCACAGCGCCTGCTTGCCGCGCTCGCCGGTCCGGATCCGCACCGCCTGCTCCACATCGGAGACAAAGATTTTTCCGTCGCCGATGGAGCCGGTCCACGCGGCCTTCAGGATGGCCTCGAGGGCCACATCCGCACGCTCGTCGGGAACCACGACCTCCACCTTGACCTTCGGGAGGAAGTCAACGGTATATTCCGCCCCGCGGTAGAGTTCGGTGTGCCCCTTCTGGCGACCGAACCCCCGCACCTCAGAGACCGTCATCCCCAGCAGCCCGGCCTCAGCCAGAGCCGCCTTCACGTCCTCGAGCTTGTACGGCTTAATAATCGCCTCGATCTTTTTCATCGCCGAATCCTCCCGATGCTCTCGCTTCTGTCGAACTTATCGGTCTTGGATCATGCCAACCCCAGGAACGTGGTCTCCCATGCGTGAGCCCGGTTGTACACGAGGCAATCCCGGTAGGCTTCCGTCGTGCACAACCGCGCGAGCTCGTCGCGCGACGGAATCCTGATCCGACCGCTCGGGAGCCGGCAGTAAACCCCGATCGGGAACGCCCCCAGATGGCTGGCCATCCTCGGCCTGAGAAACGGGCACTCCTTCAGTTCGATCGCCTGACTCTCGGTCATGTCCCCTTCACCCCCTTACGGTCCTCCACGACACTCTTTCCGCCCCCAGTGCCGAGCTTCTCCGGGACCTCCCTCATCGCGCCCCGTCCCGCTGATCGGGCCACGCCCGTGGGGCCAACTTCTCCGAGGCATGCTTGGCGGTACGTGGGGCAGTCGTCGTAGCGCCTCGTACAGAGCCTGGCCAGCGTGGTCGGCGCGGGCACACGCACTCGCCCCGAGGGCGGGCGGCAGTACGCAGGGGTCACATACATCCACAGCCGATCAACCATGACGGGCTTCAGGAACGGACAGTCACCTGCTGGGGCCGAGAGCATCGTCACTGCCCTCCTTCGCCGTGACCCCGCGCGACGCCGGGCCGGCCTTCATGCCCTCCAGGCCCGGCCGGAGCCCGGCCAGCTCCTGAAGCCTCCGCCAGTTGGCGAGTCGTTCCTCCCGGCCGGCCAGCAGCGCGGGCGATGGGCGTCCTTCGGCGTCGAATTGACGGGCGAAGCGCCCTTCGGTCCGGGCGAAGGCCACGAAGTCAACGATCTCGCCGGTCTTGGGATGCCGCGTCC
>CAYFIG010000198.1:1586-4519 GCA_964342905.1 uncultured bacterium | reverse complement strand
GGGGGGGGGCGGCGCGGGCCCGGTCTTCGTCGCCTCTGCCTTTGCGACCATTTGCGCGGGGGGCGATTCCTGAGACGGCGCTCTGCTGGCAGGCGATGAGGCTGCCCCCGAGGGAGCGGCAGCGAAGGTGGGAGGTTTGTCGCCTTCGAGGGCCTCTTTGGCGCGCTGGAGCGCGATCTCCCGCCGCGGGTCCAACTTCGCGGGGGCCTTCGACGTTCTGGCTCGTTCTTCGCCAGTCGCGGGGAGGCGGGGCGTTTCCTCGGGCTTGAGCTGCAGGGCTGCGAGGACTTCCGTGATTGTTGTCTCGTCTTTGGGCTTGGACGGAGGCGCTTGGGCCTTTGCCGCTTTCGGTTTCTCGTTGGCCTCTGCAGTCACCGGTTTTGTTTCTTCAACGATCAGCGGGGGCGTCGCGGTCTGGGGAGTGGCGCTCTTTCTGGGTGAGGTCAGCCAGAGGCCGCCGACAAGAAGCGTCCCGCCCGCTGCCGCGAACCCGGCGAGGAAGAGAATTCTTCGTCCCGGCAACCCTCCCGGCCTTCGGGGGGATCCTGAAGACCGTTTGGCGAGAAGGGGGGGGAGGCGGCTCTCCATCCCCCGTTGGGCCCGCTTCAGGGCGTCAGCAATGAGGCTCATGGCTGTTTTTTTACGGCTTCAGCTAGCCGCATAGTCCGGGACTCGGAATATCCATCTTGGCTGGCCAGACGGTCCCGGGTCCGGTTGGCTTCTTCCAGGTCTCGAAAGCGACCCGCAAATACCCAGTAGCTTCGTTCTCCCCCGGCTCTGACTGCCGTGAACGGAGCGTACCCCTTTTGCTGGAGCAGTCGCTCGACCTGACGGGCCTCAGCCTCGGTAGAGTGGCTGCTGACAAACACGGCAAAGGGCGCTTCGCCCGGTGTCTCCCGGGATGCCTCCTCCTGCCTTGGGGGCGACGATCCCGGGGCTCTCGGCCCGCTCCCGCTCATCCACCCTGTTGCGGCGATCCACCCGCCGACAACGCCGAGCATGAGCACGCCAATGACGGCCAGGGCGATCCGGACGGTTGTCGGAGTGTGAGGGCGCGCCGTGACACCGGCGGGCCCCATCCCCACCTCTTGGTCCAGGCTCTTGAGGGCCTGGTTGACGCGCTCGGGGGTAATCCGGGGGTCATGATCCACGAATCCCTGAAGGAGCGCCCGGTCACACGCCAGGTTGATCAAGCGCGGGACTCCCTGGGAGTACCGGTAGATGGCCTGAAGGGCCGACGGGGAGAAGATCGCTTCCCCGGTGGATCCGGCCACCAGAAGGCGGTGGAAGATGTACTGGCTCGTCTCGTGGGCCGAGAGGGGGCGGATCTTGAAGCGGATCGAGATCCGCTGGTTGAGCTGTTTCAGCCCCGGCGCGGCCAGGAGATCGAGCAGGCCGAGCTGCCCCACCAGGGTGATCTGAATGAGCTTTTCCTTCTCGGTCTCCAGATTGGAGAGGAGCCGGATCTGCTCCAGGATCTGCTCGGAGAGGTCCTGGGCCTCGTCCACGATGAGGACGGCGTTCTTGCCTTCGACGAGGAGCCGAATCAAGAACTCGTTGAGCTCATCGATCAGCTCCTTCTTCGTCGCTCCGGCGCCCCTGAGCCCAAAATCCTGAAGGATAGACCGGAGCAGCTCCTCCTCGGACAGGATGGGGTTGAGGATGAGGGCGGTCCTGGTCCGTTCGTCGAGCTTCCCGAGGAGGGCGCGGCAGAGCGTGGTCTTCCCGGTTCCCACGTCCCCCGTAATGACGATGAACCCCTCCCGCTGCTGGATGCCGTAGAGGAGGTGGTCGAGGGCTTCCCGGTGGGACTGGGAGAGGTAGAAGAACTTGGGGTCGGGGGTCAGGCTGAAGGGTTTTTCCCTGAGCCCGTAGAACGCCTCGTACATGTTCGAGGCCTCCCCCCCCTCAGCGGCGGATCGCGCGGGCGCCGCCGGCCTCCCGGAGCAGTTCCAGCTCCCTCGGGGAGAGGTCGCTTGCGCGCCGGCCGATGACCACGGTGGGGGTCAGCAGGATGACCAGCTCGGTCTTGCGCCCCTCATCCACCTTCGCTCTGAAGAGCCCCCCGAAGACCGGCACGTCCTTCATGCCGGGGATGCCCTGAGTGGAGCGGGTGTTTTTCTGCTGCATCAGCCCGCCGATGACCACGGTCTGCCCGTCCTGGGCCCGCACCACGGTGTCGGTGGCGCGGACCGATATGATGGGCACGATGCTCCCATCCGGGGAGGTAGCCTGGCCCACCCGCTCCGAGATGCTCGGCCTGATGTTCATGATGACGCTTCCGTCCTCGGCGACCTGGGGGGTGACGTCGAGGACGATCCCTGCTGTGATGGTCTGCGGGGTCACCGTCGTGGTCTCCACTCCGGTGGTGGGCTCCCGGGTCTTGGTGGTGGTGAAGAAGACGTCATCCGTCGCCACCTTGATCACGGCCTTCTGGTTGTTCAGGGTGGAGATCTTCGGGGTGGAGAGGATGTTGACCTCCCCCTGTTTGGACAGCGCGCTTAGCAGCAGCTTGATCGACTGGCCGAACGCCTGAGTGATCAACCCCACCTGGAAGATCGTGCTGGCGGGCCCCGGGGCCTGAGCGATGCCGGCCCCGCCGCTCAGAGTGCCCTGGAGCGTGCCGAGCGGGTTGATGTTTATGTTCTGCGGGATCAAGCTCCAGTTGATCCCCGATTGAAACTCCTTGGTCAGCGTGACCTCGACGATCTGGGCCTCGATGATGACTTGGCGCTGGACCGACCCCTCGATCAGCTCGAGGTACCGGGCGATCCGCTGGATGTTTTTACGGTAGTCGGTCACGGCGACGATCCCCGCAGTCCGGTTGAGCACCACCTTGCCGTCCTTGGAGATGAGGTTCCCCAGATTCTTCTCGATGTCGCCCCAGAGATCCACGCTGTCGGCGGAGGTGACAGAGCTGGCCGCTCCCGCGG
>CAYFIG010000198.1:0-1576 GCA_964342905.1 uncultured bacterium | reverse complement strand
CGGCCGTCGCGCTGAGGGTGGCCCCCCCGGTTCGAGTAGTGGAAATGTAGCTCAGGGTGAAGATCCGGGTCTCCAGGGCTGGCATGAACACCCGGACGAAGCTCCCATCTCGAGCGTATTCGAGGCCAATGGGGGAGAGGAGAGAGTCGAGGGCTTCTTCCAAGGTCACCCGCTTCAAATCCGCCGTGACCGCGCCTTTGACGTCCGACCCGAACACGATGTTGAGATCGGTTTTTTTCCCGAAGGTCAGGAGGACTTCGCGGATGTCCGCGTCCCGGACCGAGAGGGTGTAGAGCTTCCGCGGCTCGACCTTGGCGGCCTCCTGTTCCACCTGGGTGACCGGAAGCTCGGGAAGCTGCCGTTCCACCACGGGCTGAGGTGGAGCTGGCTTGGGCTCGGTGGTCGTCACCGCCGGAGCCGCGCACGCTGCCAGGAGGAAGAGCGCCCAGATGACGGATGACGGATGACGGATGTTGGATGTCAAATGGAGTCCCATCGCTTACTGTCCTTTTCCGCCTTGCCGGCGCGAGTCCGTTTCAATGATAGGAGTGGCGCCCCCGGGGAGGCTGATCCTGCGGCGCTGCCCCGCCCGTTCCAACACCACGCCGTCCGGGCGGATTTCCACGACCCGCTCCTCCCCGATCGGGTCCCCCTCGCTGACGAGGCGGCCGTCAAGAGCGGCCACCTTCCCAGCCTCTGAGATCAAGATCGTCTTCAAGGTGTAAGACGGAAGTGGAGTGGGCGGTGCTGCCGGCTTGGACTGGGTCGGAGCGGCCTTCGGGGAGAGCAGAGCCTGCTCCTCCGCCGCGGTCAGGAAAGGATCCCGGCGCCAGGCGCTGCTGTAACGCTCCCGCCACCGGGTCAGTTCCTCCTTGGAGAGGGGAGAGGATGGAGACAATGGAGAAGACGGAGACACCGAGGTCGGCTGAGCCACGACGGTCTGGCCTCCCTCAACCTGGAGCGGCGCTTGGGCCACCGGTCGTTTCGCCGCCCCACTCCTGAACCGTTTGGTCAGCGGAGAAGTGAACCAGGCCCACACGAGCCCGCCGAGCAGCAGCACCGTAATCACCGTGCGTCGGAGATCCATTCCGTGCAGAACCTCATGCCCCCCATCTGAGGGTGCGGAGCGTCATCTCGGTGCGGAGTCGGTTCTCCTCCCGCTTCACTTCCAGCGACTCCACGGCGACAGCGACCGGGAGGCGGTCGAGGCCGTCAAGGAACTGGACCAAGTTTTGGTAGCGGTGAAGCGCTGTCAGTTTGACGATGGTGGGGCTGAGCGTGAGAGGAGGCGGCACCCTGAGGGGTGGCGGGCTTGGAGCACTCCGAGATGCCCCAGCGGGTTTCACCACTGGGGTCTGGAGGCTGAGGGCGACCAGCTCCATGCGGGCCGACCGCGCCAGTTCGGCCACTGCTTCAAGGGCTCCGGGCAGAGCCTTCTCAGCGGGGAAGCGCTCGCGGAGGCGAGCCTCCAGCTGGGCCCAGAGCTTTTGTTCCTCTTCGGTGATGGGAGGAACAGATTGAGGCGGTTGTCTTGGTGCTAACAGCTCTTGCTCCTCCCTCAAGAGCTGCGCCTTGA
>CAYFIG010000197.1:0-4523 GCA_964342905.1 uncultured bacterium | reverse complement strand
CGGCGCTTGATCGAAGAGCCGAAGAGCCTGGTGGCGGTCGTCATGGCAGTGCCCTCACTTTCCGGCCAGCTTCTCCGCCGCCCACTGGATGGCCTTCACGATGTTGTGATAGCCGGTGCAGCGGCAGAGGTTCCCCTCCAGGTTGTGGCGGATTTCGGCCTCCGTGGGGTTCGGGATGCGCTGGAGGAGCTGATGGGCAGCCAAGATCATGCCCGGTGTGCAATAGCCGCACTGGAGCCCGTGCTTCTCCCAGAACCCCTCCTGGATCGGATGGAGCTGCCCGTCCTTGGCCAGACCTTCGATAGTCAGGATGTCCGCACCGTCAGCCTGCACTGCCAGGAGCGTGCAGCACTTCACCGCCATCCCGTTATAGATGATGGTGCAGGCCCCGCACTGGCTGGTGTCGCAGCCGATGTGGGTGCCGGTGAGGCCCACGACGTCACGGATCAGGTGGACCAGGAGGAGCCGGGGTTCTACCTCATGGGAGTACGCGACACCATTAATCGTAAGTTTCACTTGTTGTTTCACAGCTCCCGCCTCCTTATGGATGAGGGATTACAGCATGGCGTGCTCGGGAGACAAAAGGCGACTCCCACCCTAAGCCCGGCCGCCCGGGATGTCAAGCGGGATTGAGGGTGCACGCGCCCTATGCGGACCGAAGCGTCTGGCTCAGAGCACGACGAGCATCAGCCCGAGCTTGGTCGAGCACTTCACGAACCGGGAGCCCTTTCTCCCGGGCAATCCGCCGAACCTCCTCGAACTCGGGCGTGGCCGTGACAGGCTGACCGCCGAGCCGAGAGACCTTGAAGGTAATCGGGCCGTGGGTGGTCGGAAGCACCACCAACTCCCGATCGAGCCGTGTCCGCTTATACTCGGTCCAGCGGACTCCAATGGTGGTGGACTCTTCGAAGAGGATGACCGAGAGGTCTGACACGTGTTCAGGAGCGCACAGGACTGTCAGTACCACTCCGGGGCGACTCCGCTTCATGATCACCGGGGTAAGGAAGACATCCAGGGCCCCCGCCTCCAGGAGTCGGTCCACCAGCGGCTCGTAGAGCTGGGGGGACATGTCGTCAATCGTCGCCTCCACCTGGGCGATCGTCTCCACCGCTCCTGAAGGGAGCGTGGCCCCCTCGCCCACGACGCAGCGGAGAACGTTCGGGATTGGCAGCTCCATGCTTCCCGCACCGTACCCGACTGCCCGGACCGTCATTGGCGGCATGGTCCCCGCTGATGTGGCAAGCGTGCTAAGGATCGCGGCTCCGGTGGGAGTGACCAGCTCAGCCTTGATTCCGTTGTCAAAGACCGGGAAGTCGCGGAGAAGCTCGACGGTCCCGGGAGCCGGGATCGGGATCGTTCCGTGGGGGCCCTCCACCATCCCGCCGCCCAGAGGGAGCGCCGAAACGTGGACAGCCTTCACCCCGAGGAGCCACAGGCCAGCCACGGCACCGGTCACATCCACAATGGCGTCCACCGCTCCCACGTCGTGGAAGTGGACCTCGTTCGCCGCTATGCCATGGACCCTGGCCTCTGCCTCGGCGAGGCGGGTGAAGATGCGCTTGGCATCGACTTTCACCGGGTCCGGGAGCGTGTTTCGCTCGATGAGGCTGAGGATCTCGGGGAGGTTCCGGTGTTGAGGGACGCGAGCGGCGTCCACCTCCACATCCACCTTGGTCGCGCGAAAGGCTCCTTTCTTGACCTCGCGCGCGTGGAGTCGAAACCCCTCAAGCGGCAGCTTGGCAAGCTCCGCCCGCAGGGATTCGAGAGGGACTCCCGCGTCAACGAGGGCGCCCAGGATCATGTCCCCGCTTGCCCCGCTCGGGCAATCGAAGTACGCGAGCCTCACCGTGCCTCCTCGCTATCTGATTTTGGCGACGAGCTTATTGATGAGGTTGGCCTGGTGGGCAGCGCCATAGCCGTTGTCGATGTTGACCACGCTGACGCCGGGGGCGCACGAGTTGAGCATGGCCAAGAGCGCCGCAATGCCCCCGAACGATGCGCCGTACCCGACGCTGGTGGGAACCGCAATGACTGGCCGGTCCACGAGGCCGCCGATGACACTGGGGAGCGCCCCTTCCATCCCCGCGACCGCGATGATGACATGGGCTTCGGTCAAGACATGGTGCTGGTCCAGCAGTCGGTGAAGCCCGGCCACGCCGCAGTCATACACCCGCTCCACCCGGTTCCCGAGGACTTCGGCGGTGACCGCCGCCTCCTCGGCCACAGGCATATCCGAGGTCCCTGCGCTGACCACGGCGATGAGCCCGACGCCTTCTACCGGCACGGGGTTCACAACTAGGATGCGGGCCTCGGCGTGGTAGCGGAACCTGAGCCCCGCCTCTTCCACGGCGCGGACGACCTCGTCTGAAACGCGGGTGGCCAACACGTTGTCATGGTGCTGGGCGAGATGCGCCAGGATAGCCACAGCTTGCTCGGGAGTTTTCCCCTGGCAGAACACGGCTTCAGGTGCTCCCGTCCGCAGAGACCGATGGAGATCCACCTTGGCGAAGTGGAGATCCGCGTACGGGAGGTCGCGGAGGCGGGCCACGGCTTCGTCAACCGACAGATCGCCGCGACTCACGGCCTCGAGCAGTGCCTTGATTTTCTGCCGGTCCACCTACGACCTCTTTTTTATGAGCCTGAGCATTTCGTTCATGCTCCCGCTCCTGAAGCCCTGAAGGTCTACGGCCACGTAGAGGTAACCCAGTTCCCTCAAGCGCGCCGCAATCTTCTCGTGCCGCCCGTCCTCCCAGAGTCTCGGGATCTCCTCCAGCGGGATCTCGAGGCGCGCCAGCGTGTCGTGATGGCGCACCCGGAACTGCCGGAAGCCCAGGCTGCGCAGAAACGCCTCCGCGGCGTCCACCTGGCGAAGCTTCTTAGCCGTGATCGCATCGCCGTAAGGAAACCGTGACGAGAGACACGCGAAGGAGGGCTTGTCCCACGTCGGAAGCCCGAGTGCTCGGGACAGCTCCCGGACCTCCCCCTTGGTCAACCCGGCGTCAATCAGCGGCGCGCGCACCCCCATCTGGCGGGCTGCCTGCATGCCGGGGCGATGGTCTCCCAGATCGTCCATGTTGGCGCCGTAGATCAAGTGGGCGACCCGTTCCGCTTCGGCCACGGGCTTGAGCCGGGTGAACAGCTCCTCCTTGCAGAAGAAGCATCGGTTGGGAGGGTTCTTGGCGTAGTCGGGGTTGTCCAGCTCCCGAGTCTGGACCACGATGTGGCGCATCCCCAAAAGCTCAGCCAGGCGCTTGGCCTCGGCCAACTCGGCCTCAGGGTAGGTCTCTGAGTCCGCGGTCACCAGGAGGGCGTGTTCGCCTACCGCGTCCTTGGCTGCCCGAGCCAGGAACGTGGAGTCCGCGCCCCCGGAGAAGGCCACGATGACGCTCTCGAGCTCCCGGATGATTCCGATCAGCGTGTCGTACTTCGTCTGAAGCCCTGGGCTGATCATCTCAGATCTCGAATCGGATGAGGTCCTGGAAGGCCTCGTAACGACGCTGAATCTCCTCCGGCTTGAGACGAGCCAGGCGATGCAGCGAGAAGTCCTCCACGGTGAACGACGCCATCACGGATCCATACACGATGGCCCGGCGGATGGCATCCCCGTCGGTCGCTTCGCTCTTCGCCAGATATCCCATAAAGCCTCCCGCGAAGGTGTCGCCGGCTCCGGTGGGGTCGAAGACCGACTCCAGGGGGTAAGCGGGAACGAAAAAGAAGTGGCTGTCGGAGATCATCAGCGCGCCGTACTCTCCCCGTTTGACCACCACGGTGCGCGGGCCGAAGCCTAAGATCGCCCGGGCCGCCTTGATGAGATTGGGCTCTCGGGCGAGCTGGCGGGTCTCGGCGTCGTTGACCAGGAGCGCGTCCACCTCGGCCAGCACCCTGAGGAGCGCCTCGCGTTTCCCCTCGATCCAGAAGTTCATGGTGTCCAGGGCCACAAGCCGGGGCCGTGCCATCTGGCGCAGGACCTCGAGCTGGAGGTCCGGGTCGATGTTGGCCAAGAACACAAAAGGCGTCTTTCGGAGCGCGTCCGGAAGCACGGGCCTGAAGTTGCCAAACACGTTGAGTTGGGTGTCCAGGGTCCTGGCTTCGTTGAGGTCGTAGCCGTACTCCCCCACCCACCTGAAGGTCTTCCCTTTGGAGACCTGCAATCCTGACAGATCCACTCCCCGGGTTTTCAGCAGGTGGAGATGCTCGCCGGGGAAATCCTCTCCCACTACGGCCACCACTCGCACGGTGGTGAAGAAGCTCGCCGCGAAGGAGAAGTAGGTGGCCGATCCTCCCAGCGCCTCAGCCACCTGGCCGAATGGGGTCTTGACGCTATCCAGGGCCACCGAGCCGACCACGAGGAGGTCACCCACCGCGGGCTCCCTTCTTCTCCACCCGTGCCCTTGCACCGTAATACTTGCCGATCAGGAGGTCTAAGGCTTTCCGCGTTCGGGAAGAGAAGGCCGCGGGGTTGGTGATGACCGCGTTCTTGAGCAGGAACGGACAAGGGCAGCGGCGCGGTGGCCCCACTCTGG
>CAYFIG010000196.1:1182-4541 GCA_964342905.1 uncultured bacterium | reverse complement strand
CGCATCGTCCGGAACGATGGCCTCGGCCAACGTGGTGACCGCCCACGAGAAGTAAGGGTCGAGGAAGACGTCCTTGCGGTCCGTCCGGCCAACCGGGCTGACCCTCTCTGTGAAGAACTGGCGCACGACGCTGAGCATCTGGGGAAAGAGGGCGTGAGCGGGGACTTCACAGGTGGGGCCCTTGGCGTACCGCTTCGTCAGTGCACTTGCCAGCTCGAACTCCAGTTCCTGGATGCGCTTCGTCTGCCGCCACGCGTCGAGGCTGACGTCATCGGCCCTCCCGGGCCCCATGAGAGACAGCCGACTTCCCAGCTCGGTGGAGAGTCCTATGAGCCTCACCTCGTCCGGGATGTTCAACGGATCGACAGACAGCGTCGGCACCCGCTCCCACTCGACCCGCACTCGGCTCTTAATCCTGAAGGTGTATCCCTCCACCCGCGGGAAGCGGATCTCTAGGTGGACGCGGTCGGGCGAGACGGCATAGGCGTGGTGGACCTTCGGCGGCGGCGCCGGCGCTCCTCTGGGCGTGGCCTTGAGCGGGATCAACTCGAAAGGCACCCCGTAGACCTTCGCGACCTCCTCCACCGTGAGGTCGTGGTACTGGGAGCGCCGGAGCCCACGCCCGACCACTTGCTCGCAGAGGAGCTGGGACTCGAACGGTCTCAGCCCGACAATATGCGTCACCGTCGTCGCGTCCCAGCCCTCGGTCAGCATTGCGACGGACACGATGCAGCGGACGTCCCTCCCTGGAGGGATTGCTGGATCGATCCGCCGGCCCCCTTCCTCGGCGGCTTTCCGGTTCATCTTTTCACACAGCTCCAGGTAGTCCTCCGGTGGCCTTCCGCCCGGCCAGGCGGGTCTTGCCGATGGTATCGAGCACAAAGCGGAGCCGCCGGCTCTCGTCGCTCTTGGCGACCCCCGAGGAGATCTCCTCCACGACCCTGGAGTCCACCCGGACCGTGCACTCCTTGCCGTTCCTGTTGAGGAACTCCTCCAGGGGTGGTGGGGCGCCGGCCGCCTCTCCCGTGATCCACTCGTAGACAACCCGGGCCAGCTTCGTATCGCGGCAGACGATGATGAAGACGGGGGGCACCGGCGGCCGCTTGCCCTCAGCTGTCTCCCTCTGCCAGCGGAGGAACTCCTCCCGCCAGAGGCCCGCCAGCTGGGCGATCGGGTGCTGTGCCCATCGCAGGACCGCCTCCGGCTTGACCTGCCCTCTCCGGCCTCCCCTCTCGCCCGCGGTGAGCTTCTCCTCCACGATCCATTTCCAGACATTGAAGTAGGCCGGAATCTCCCGCCCCGTTGTGTCCTGGACGGGCAGCTGCGGAATCTTCACCAGCCCGCTTTCGATCGCATCTATCAGGCCGAAGTCCGAGACGATCCAGGGGAAGGCCCGGCCCGGGTCGGCTCCGGCCCGGTGGAGGTAGAACGGCGTAGCGGAGAGGTCCACGCAGAGGTTGATCCCTCGGACCCGGTGGATCCTGTCGAGCCCCTCGATCCAGACCGTGGCCTCCCTCTCGTCCGCCTCGGCCAGCTCGTCCTCTTCTTCGAGTTCGTCGGTGTCGTCGAGCCGCCGGATCCGGTAGGCGTGGTGGGCCTCGTCGTTGAGGACAAGGATGTGGCCCTTGCCGCCGACCTCTTTTCCAAGCACGCGCGCCACCAGGGCCGTGTCAGACTCCTCGTCGCGCTTCACGACCCTGGCCCCAACGCCCCCGACCTGGTTCATCTCCTGTGGGGCCAGGACATGCCAGTTCTGGATCAGCACGTGGCCCTTGCGGAGGTCGCTCATCAGATGGGGCGGGACGATGTCCCGTGTCCGGTAGAGGCTCGCCTCGCCCCGATGGGGGTCCAGCTCTTGGAGGCGCTCGCGGATCGTGACGTTCGGGCAGAGGATGAGGACCACCTCGGAGAAGCGCCGGTCCGTCCGGTCGGCGAGCTTGTTGAGGATGCTCCAGGCGGCGAGCATCCCCATGACGGCGGTTTTTCCGCTGCCCGTCGCCATCTTGCAGGCGTGGCGGACGAACTGGCCGGGCTCGTCGCGGGGGATGGCGAGCCCCTGGCGGAAGTCGGCGCGCGCCTCCATGAGGAAGATGATCGTCTCCGTGGCCTCCTGCTGGCAGAAGAAGAGCCGCCGCTCGAGATCCTCCCGGGTCCAGTACTGGAGGAGCTCCAGCGTCGTGGCCGTGGTGCCCGGGAAGCCCGCTTGCCGCCAGGCCCCGAGGCGTTTCCGGATCTCGTTCACCAGGTCGAGGGAGATCCGGGTCCCGATGTCGTCGGCCCGGGTCGCTCCCGTGGAGCGCCCGGGAGGACGGTAGTAGTAGCATGCCTCCCGCCGCTCCGGCACTTTCTCGGGGGGCCGGCCCCGCTCGATCACCCAGTGGTGGCTGGGTTCCGCATAGGCATCGCAGATGATCGGCTGGGGGACCTCGTTGAACTCGCTCATCCTGCCGTCGGGAAATCGTTAGGGAGCATCATCATGCGTCGCCGATTCGCTCGGAATGCGCCAGCTCTTCCAGCGCTCCTTTAATCGCTTCCTCCGTGAGGCTGGGGTACGCTTGCACCATCTCCGGGATCGTCATACCCGAGGCCAGTGTCTCGAGCAGAAACTCGATTGAAATCCGCGTACCAGCAACGCGCGGTTTGCCTCCCAAGTGCTCGGGGTCAGCCACGATCCACTTCATGGGACTGGCCCGGCAGTTGTCAAGTTGCCGGGAAGACGATCCCTTGAACACCATTTGTTCGAGGGAAACTTCCGGGCAGCCGCGCTGAAACCCAAGCCTTTCACTGGCATCCAGAATCTCAATGCCAAACACTGCCCCCTCCGGACCGTAGTCAACGGCGATGCCCCCTCCGAGAACTTCAGTGCGGTCCACCGCCTGGCCGGGTTTCCCCTGGAGGTAAATGTACATTGCGTCAGCCTCTGCATCATAAGTGATCTTCATGTCTACCCCACTCGCTGATTCAAATAAACGTAGACGGTTACAACCACGATACGGTCTTCCTCCTCTATAAACACCGGCTCGACGTCTTTCCCTGTAAAAAATGTCCCCTTGTGCGCTTTTCCGAAAGGATACCACTTGCTTGCCCGCTGTCTCCCCTTATCGGCGAGCAGCCATGTCGCTTCCTGAATCGTCTGGATAACTTCGCTCTCAGCCGCTAGGCGCTCGACCATCTTCTCCCGTGCATGACGGGTGAAGTAGATAGGCTTCACCGTTCGGGCTTGGCCTCGTCCAGCGACTTGACGACCATTCCTTCGCCGCCCATCTCGGTGAGTTGGAGCCACCAGTCTGTCGCCTCTTTCTCGCTGTCGTCGTCTCCCAGGACAACTTCGCGGTGGGCGGTGGCGATGAACAGGGCTG
>CAYFIG010000196.1:0-1172 GCA_964342905.1 uncultured bacterium | reverse complement strand
CGTTCCCGCGGTCGTCGATGACCTTGACCGCGATCTTCCGATGCTCGCCCGCCGCGAACGGCTCGCTGACCGTCCCGGCGAGATGCTCCCAGACGGAATCTTCGTAGGTGCCCTTGAGGGCGCGCTTCAGGTTCTCCCATGCGCCGGTGCGCGGAAAGAAGGCTTGGCTCACGTGGAAGACCAGGTCGTCGTAGTCTGTGTCGAGGAACCAGGCGGGGACGTCCTCACCCTTCCGGTGCTCGGTCTGCATCGTGACGGGGTCGAACACGTCCAGCCCCATCAGCTCCACCCGGTAGAGCGGCCCGTTATCTCCTTTCTTCTTGAGACGGACCAGGCTAACGTCGGGAGCTCCCGTCACCGCAAACACTTGGCTGGCCCGCGTCGTCTTGAGGAGGTCGCCCATCAACAGATCCATGCTGGCCTGGACATAGGTAGCCGGGAGGCCCACGGCCTGCTCGCAGTTCTGGATCAACTTGCTGGCCCCTGGCTGGACGGCGAACCCAACGACGAAGAGGTGGGCGTAGCTCTTTAGGTGCGCTTCCTTGGCCGCGGCGAACACCATCTGCTCCGTCACCGGTCCGTGCTCGGGGCCGAAGATGAAGGCCACGGGTTTCCCTCGCTTCATGTCCAGAGACTTCTGACGCGCCGCCTCCTCTGCCAGATCCGCCAGGGTTGGCTCGACCACTTCCGCCTCGGCGTGGAGGTCCAGGGCCTTCGCCGGGCGGCGGATGTTCCGGAGGGTGACGGTCTGATTTCCCGCGATCCGCAGGGTGGGGGAACGCCTCAGGACCTCGATCATCCGGCCGATGGGATCGGCCTCGTAGTCGCGCTCGACCTCCCGGCTGACTGGCTCTACCTCGATCGCTGTCGGGATGGTGGCCTCGACCACGAAGGGACCAGAGACTCGCACGACTCCGGGCTCGACCTCTGGGCGATCGACCAGAACTTCCTCCTGGGGCGTCTCGTTCCGGGCGATGGAGTGGAGCATAATGTGGGGCACGATACCGCCGATCTCCTCCCCCCTCTGATTCTGCTTTCGCTGGTAGACGAACCCACTGGCGGGGCCCTGGGCCGGGTCGCGCAGCTCGTAGTAGGGGAAGGTCGCCGTCAGGAGCCGCTGGCGGGCGAGGGCCAGCGGCACCCGGCTCGTGTCAATCGTGATCCACCGCCTC
>CAYFIG010000195.1:3229-4583 GCA_964342905.1 uncultured bacterium | reverse complement strand
TGGTGGAGCGCAGGTGGGGATTGCAGGCGAAGCGGAACTGCACGCGTTGGCTCTTGCCGCCGCGCACGGTGACCGGGACCGCCCCGGCCTCGGCCTGCAGGTGCTGGAAGGACTGCCAGCGGCTTGGGGCATCGCCCAGCTCCGCCCAGAGGGCGGGCACCGTGGTGCCGCTCTTGCCCCCCGGCAGCGTCTGCGCCCACTCAGCCGCCGGCATGCGCGCGAAAAAATCCTCCACCGCCTTCCGGTACTCGTCCACCGCCCTCACCACGTGCCCCAATTCCCCCACCAGGACGCGGACCAGGCGGGCCTTGGCCCGCACCACGTGCGGCGGCACCGGCAGCTGGGGCTGCTTCAACGCCTCCCAAAGCTCTTGAGCGCGCGCCTCGCTCAGCCGCTGCGCTCGGGTCCAGCGTTGCCACTGCTTCGGGGTGAGTCGGGCCAGGGCCTCCGGGGTCGAGAAGGTCTGGAGAAACGCCCGCGCCAGCGCCGTGGTCAGCTCCTCGAACACCTCGAGCGGCCGGGGATAGTACTCCTTCAGCGTGGCCGTGAGCTGGTTGACCAGCCGGGTCTGCTGCCGCACCAGCCGCCGGTGGTCTCGGGTCAGGAGCTTGAGCTCTTGGGCGGGCTCGGAGTTCGGCACCAGGGGCCGGAGGTGCGCATGGTCCGTGCGCAAGAAGGCGGCCAGGACGCGGGCGTCAAAGAGATCGCTCTTGGCCTGGCTCATGCGGAACCGATCGCGGGCGCGGTCCAGGGCCTTGGGGTTGACCGGGTAGACCACGACCCCATGGTCCAGGAGGAAGTCGACCAGCCGCCCCTCGGGCTTCTCGATGGCGGCCCAGAGCTCGATCTCCTGGGCGCGCTGCTCGTAGAGCCACCGGCCGAACTCACTGAGCCCGGCGGCGGTGTGCTGGACCGTCAGCGCCGCCACCTTCGCTCCAAGCTCGTCCTCCACCCAGACGGCGTGCTCCTGGTCCGCCCAGTCCACCCCGAGGTAATACCGCCTCATCTCCCCCTCCTTCTGGCGTGCGCTCCCCGGAGCGGGAACGGCCGGTTCGCCTTATATCGGTCCTCGCCGGGACCACTTTCTATTGAACCTCGATCGCCGTTCTCTTGCCGGCCGGGACAGTCTTTCTCAGATCCTCTCTCGGGGATCGGGCTTTTACGGTCCTCTGGCCAGCAAGCTCCAAGGCCGCGGCTATGGTGACAACGATGCGACACCCTACTGGGTGCTACGGCAACCAGCGTTCCCACACTACCCCTCAATTCTGGGGTCGGGGCTAATATAAGGGTTTTTATCCTGCCTTCTATGAAGCGGCTGGCCGAGTCAAGTGGTCATTGTTTCCCTCGGGGCGTT
>CAYFIG010000195.1:0-3219 GCA_964342905.1 uncultured bacterium | reverse complement strand
CGCAAAGAGGTGCGCGCCTGGCTGGAGGCGAACGCCCCCGAGCCGGCGAAGCGGGGGGACAGGGTGACGGGGCAGAAGTGGTCGGAGCGGAGGGAAGAGACCGATAAAGGGCTTTTATGGCGCCTACGGGCCGCTGAGGCGGCCGCGGATCTTCCCCCCCCAGCCCGTCGCTCGGCGGGCCATCGAGCGGCTCCGGGCCTTGACCAGCGCAGCGCTTTCAGAGGTGGTTCCTACGCTCGCGGTAGGCTGCTCCTACTCGCCCGCAAAGAGCGCTCGATGTCCTCTACGGTGTACATCGCGTGGGGAAGTCCAAAATGACAGTCGGACAGCCGTCCCTCGATCGGACGGCCGCTCCGCAAATCCCTCACCAGTTGCTTGATCACCTGGGAGTTGGTCAGACGCACCGTGCCCGACTCGAGGTGCTCTTCCACCACCGGAGCGAGCGCATCATTGCCTGTCTGTTGGATGACGTGGAACAGGCTGCACAGGTGGTCTTCGTTGGGCCCGAACGGATACTCCACGCGCCGTTTCATTCCTTTGAATCCACCATCTACAGGATAGAAGTCGAAATACTCTACGATCTTCAGATCCAGTGCTCGTGCCAACCCCATCCTCGTCGCGAACGACTTCAAAGGGACCTCGTTCCACGGTCCACGAGTTCCAGGGAGTAGAGGTCGCGCGCAGGGTCGATCTCCTTCGCCTTGGTGAATACCCAGTGTTCATAACCGGGACCGAACGCGGTCGCGGTCGTGAGGAGTAGTATCCCGTGATGGTGAATGGCCTTGGCTGAGATGAGGGTTTCGCGGCCGGGCAGCGGAATCCAGCAGTGGGCTACCAAGTGGTAGTAGGGGTTCAACTCGATGTCCAGCCTGACGACGGGGAAGTTCTTCTCGTTCAGCGCGCTCGGGGTTGAAAGGTGTTTCTGCAAGATAGCTGTGAGGAGGGAGGGCTCGATCGCCATATCCCCCAGCACCTGTCGGCTCTGATGGTGGGCTTCGTCCTTGCTCGGCGCGCTCCTGAAGATTCGCGTCAATTCGCTGACGTAAGAGTTCAGCTGTTTCAAGTGACCCCCTCTAGGCTCCCTGGCACGAAGCGGCATTTCGTTCCCCTCCTGGCAACGGGTAGTTGCCTGACCGGTCGGCGACTAGCCCCGTCTCTGCCCGCGCCAAGTTTTCTCCTACTGCCCGACCGCTGGCAATCGGTCGAAGGGCCTATTTTCGTAGTGCAATCGGCCCAACGCTCGAGGTGTGTAAGGGCTCGGCTCGGCCGTCGCCCAGGGCGAGGTCGTCCCCGACCGCTACCTGCTCGGGCGCGATGGGTCGCTCCGCGGGGTGGAGCCGGGCCGCAAGGACCGGCGGGGAGCATAGCTAACAGAGGGGTATCCGTATCCCGGCGTCCGGCAGACGGGAGCGTGACGGAACCGGGCAGGCCGACGTGAGCAGGAGGGACGACGGGCAGGGAGTGGTGGGAGCCATGTCTGTACTGGGAGCGAGGACCGATAAGGGCCCTTGTGGTTCCTACGCCCCCCTTCGAGCGATTTCCCGTAGCTTGACGGCGTGTGGGATCATGGCCAGGAACGGTCGGCCGTTCGCGCCCATGACACTAGCCAGACTTGTTGCGCCGGTAGCGCTCACTTCGGCTGGGGGAGAAGGTGGCAGAGCGAGAATCTGACAATTTGCTTGCTGCTTGGGAAGAAGAAGGCAGCGACTCCATTACGCGGCGTGGCGGTCAAGGAGCTGTCGTCAGGGTCCGCCGGAGAGCAGACGGTATCCCTGGAGATCTAAAGCGTCTTCATCCATCCCACATCAACAGTCGTGAGCGGCGCTACCGCATGTACCAAGAAGTCGCGGCCCTGAGGATGCTCGCAGGCCACGGAACACCACGAGTGCTGGAATCCAAGGTTGATTCTTGGGAAGAGGAGGGCACCCCCCTCTACGTAATCATGCAGTGGGTAGACGGGCCCACTCTGTCCCAGCATCTTGCCTCCGGCCCGCGCCCCCGTGATGAAGCGATCACTATAGCCTGTCAGTTGGCCGAAATTCTTGAGCGTTGTCACGACGTCGGCATACAGCACCGCGATCTCAAGCCAGACAACATCATTCTGGACCACGGGGACGTTAACAACCCCGTGGTCGTCGATTTCGGAATGTCATGGTCACGTACCGACGAAGAGCAGGCACGAGGGTTCAACACCCCTGCACATCAAGAGTTAGGTAATCGCTTCCTGCGTCTGCCCGAACACGCCCCCGGGGCGCCGCGACATGATTTCCGTTCCGACGTGACTATGTTGATCGGCATCTTGTTTTTTCTGTTAACGGGCAAAGCCCCGCGGGTCCTCGTCGATGAGAGAGGCCGGCTGCCTCACGAACGGCCCGCGGCCATTCCGGTTGAAGTGGAGCGTCATCCTCTATGGCAGCTCATTCGTCGGACCTTCCGCGTAGGGTTCCAGCAGGAAATTGATCTGCGCTTCGCGTCCGCGAAGCAACTCAAGGATTTGCTCTCCACTCCGCTCAAGGTCACTGAAAGAAGCGAATTAGTAGAAGAGGAGGTCGAAAAGCTTCTCGAACTGATGCAGTCAGGCGCGAACAAGCGGCAGGTGTTGGCGAATGAGAGGATCTCCCTGCTTTGTCGTCTGCTCTGGAATCGTGTGCTTCGAGCCCTGGGTCCCGATCTCGGCCCTCAACTGGCCTCCTCGACTTCGGGCCGAGCTCCGATGGTAAACGCCGCAGCGATGGGCTGCGCGATATCCAGACAGGATCTAGCGGGCCCTCAGGCCAGCTTTGAGCAACAAGTCACTCTCCAGGGTGGCGATCTCATAGCCACTTACCGCCTCGAGGGCGGCGACTGGGAAGAGTACTACAGGGGGCCGGTTTCGGATTTTGATGGCCAGGAAGCGGCTGTCGATGTTGCCGCCGCGAGGCTGGCATCCCGCCTTGCAGCGATATTCCGAGGGAAACTCGGACGACATCTTGAGAACTCAGACTCGCGTCCAGCAACTTGAGGGTTGTCACTAACCGGACTGTTGTGGACAGCTTGGAGGGCTCGACGTAGGATCGCGCTGGGCCGTCGCGCCCTGGCCGAGGCTGGAGCTACCGGCGTGGCTACATCGGAGAAGGACATCTGCGACTTCTGTCCGTCGCGGCCGCCTCGGCCTGGAAGCCGACGCGGGGCGCGGTGCAGCGGGCGGCGTGGGGGGCGGGCGGCGGGGGAGGCGCTTTC
>CAYFIG010000194.1:3030-4638 GCA_964342905.1 uncultured bacterium | reverse complement strand
CCGGCATCCGATGAAGGAGGTGGGCGATGCTGAGCGTCGCGGCCACCGCCTCGACACGCAGGCTGATATTCTCTCGGGAGACACGAGCCACCCGTAGGCCGAAGGCGATGTTCTCGAGCACGGTCTTGTGCGGAAAGAGGGCCAGGTTCTGGAACACCATGCCGACATCCCGCTCGCCCGGTTCAAGGTCGTTGGCCAGCCGCCCGTCGATCCAGATCTCCCCCGCTGTCGGCTCCTCCAGGCCGGCGATTATCCGGAGCGTCGTCGTCTTGCCGCACCCGGACGGCCCGACCAAGACGAGGAATTCCCCCTCCAGGATCTCCAGGGTCATGCCGTGGACGGCGACCGTCCCCGGGTATTCCTTACGGAGCCCCGCGAGCCGGATCTCTGCCATTTCCGATCACCGTTTGAGCATGCCGAAGCTGAACCCCCGGACGAGATGCTTGTGGATCAGGTAACCGATGATGATCAGGGGAAAGGTCACCCCGACGGACAGGGCCGCCTGCCATCCGTAAAGCTTCCCCTCCGTCGCCCCCTCGTACTTGTTTAGCTGCACCGGTAGCGTGGAGACGTTGGTGGCCGAGAGGACCAGCGCCAGCAGGTACTCGCTCCACGTCAGGATCAGGATGAACAGGAATGTGGCGACGACCCCCGGCCGGATGAGAGGGAAGATCACCTCGCGCAGCGTCCGGAGGCGGCTGGCCTTGAGCAGGTAGGCAGCCTGCTCGATCTCCACGGGGATCTCATCAATGAAACTCTTTGCCATCCAGACGGCATACGGGAGCGTCGTGATGGTGTAGACCAGGATCAGTCCGACGTGGGTGTCCCTGAGCTTGATGGTGGAATAGTACATGACGAGGGGGACAGCGACCACGATGGGCGGGATCATCCGGAGCATGAGAAGGTTAAAGAGACGCTGCTCCGGGATGATCTGGTACCGGGAGACGCCGTAGGCCAGGATCACGCCGAAGGCCACGGAGAGCAGCGTCGAGGTCCCGGCGATGAGGCCACTGTGAACCAGGGCGGCGACAGGGGTTTGGATTGACGCCGACTGCACCGCGGTCGGGTTGGCGGTCTGCGTGCCGGCAGTGCTCGCGCCCAGCCACACGATCGAGTAGTTCTCGAGGGTAAACACCTTTGGGAACCAGGTCGGGGGCCAGGTCAGCCACTCGTCCTGGGGTTTGAAGGAGGTCATCACGGACCAGAAGATGGGGAAAAGGATGATGGCGAGCCAGAGGCTGAGGGCCGCGTAGCGCCCGATGTGGCCGAGGATCCGTCGCTGCCGCCTGGTCATGGCGTCCGGAGCAAGATCTTGAGGGCCCGCTGCTGGCGCAGCAGAAGTCGCATGCTGACGTACACGATGGCTCCGACCACCAGGAGCGCGATGTACGACATGGCCGCGCCCTTGGATACGTTGAAGTGAGTCCAACTCGTGATGTACAGATACACGGGGAGCGTCTCGGTGAAGGTGCCAGGTCCTCCCTTGGTGAGGGTCCAGACCTTCGCGTACTCGCCCAGCGCTTCGAGGAACCGGAGGATGCCAGCCAGGACCAGGACCGGCTGGAGCAGGATATCCGGAAATGCAAGCACGACGGGTTGCAGCTGGCC
>CAYFIG010000194.1:0-3020 GCA_964342905.1 uncultured bacterium | reverse complement strand
GACCGGCTGGAGCAGGGGGAGTTGGATCTCCCAGAAGATCCGCCACCGCGAGGCGCCCAGGACGCGGGCCGCTTCGATCGGTTCTCGGGGTAGGCTCGTAAAACCGGCCAGGAGGATGATAAAAACGAAGGGAGTCCAGTTCCACACCTCGATGAGCATGATGGAAAGGAAGGCGGGGACGCTCTTGGCCAGCCACGGCACCTGGATCGTGCGCCCGGTGAGCCAGCTGAAGAGCTGATTCAGCGGCCCTTGCTGCACCAGCAGCATCTCGAAATCGTAGGCAATCACCACCGGCACCATGAGCATGGGCGTGATGAAGGCGAGATAGAAGAGGCTCCGCCCCGGAAAGTCCTTCGACATGAGGAGCGCGAGGGCGAAGCCGAGGAGTAGGGTCAGGAGCGTGGAGCCCCCCGCAAAGACCAGCGAGCGGAGAAAGCTCAGGTAGAATCGGGTGTCGGCGAAAACCTCCCGGAAGACCTCTAGGCCGACGAACTCAGCCTGCCACCATTCCCCGAGGTAGACCGTCCATTGGTGGAAGCTGAAGTAGACCTGGAAGAAGAGGATGGGGACGACGAGGAAGACGAGCAGGGCCACGAGGGTCCAGAAAACCGCCCGCCCGAATCGCCCGCCCCGCCGACGCGCCATGACTCTCCCATCCCAGGGCCCGCCCCGGCGAACCGGGGCGGGCCAGAACGGCGCTAGGCCGGGACATCCACCTTGGGGAAGGCCGCCTTGTACGTCGGCAGGTCCGTTGCGAGACGCTTTGCACCGATGCGCTTGATGGCGCCCTTCCACTCCTCATCAGTCTTCTTCATGGCCTGCTCGGGGGTAATGGTCCCGACGAACGCGTCGGCCAGGTTCTTGTCCAGGATGTCGTAGAACTCTTGGTACCCTGGCAGGTAAATCGCTGGGGTGGTGATCTGGATGCACTTCTGGAGGGCCGCGATCCCGCCCTTGTCGCCGACATACTTGCTCGCGATCACCTTGTCCCGGAAGTGTTCGGGGCGCCAGGGATCATGGAAGGCGTTCTCGTCGTCCCCCACCACCCGCGCGCTGTTTTCCACCGTAGTCAGATACATGGCGAGGAGCGCTGCCGCCTCCGGATTCTGGCCGAGCTTGTTGACGACCCAGCCGGACAGCGGAGCGGAGCACGAGCGCTTGATTAGCCGGCCCTTGACCCGCGAGCCAGGGACCACGCCGTAGAGCCACTTACCCTTGGTCGGTGAGGCTGGGGCCTCGCTGAGCTGGATCAGGCCCGGCCAGTAGTTGACGGCGAAGACATTGCCCTTGATGATGAACGGGATGTTCTGGGGGGTGCCCCACTGCGCCATATCGGGAGTGGCGGCAGCCTTGGTGGCGACCCACTCCTCGGCCGCCTTGACGCCGGCCTCGTTGTAGATGGTGGGGTTCATGTCGTCGGCAAAGAAGAAGCCCCCCTTCGAGTAGAACATCATGTAGAACCACCATGACCCCCCGCTCAGCCGCGCCCGGAGGTCACCTGAGCCCCAGATCGTGCCGGGCCGGGTGAAGAACTTGACCAGCTCGTTGTACTCCTCCCAGGTGTCCGGCCATTTCATGGGCCTGCCGTGCTTATCCTCGAACTTCTTCCGCTCCTCCGGGTTCTCGAAGTAATCCTTCCGGATCTGGAGGTGGTAGACGTTGCCGTCGGTGATGAGCCCGTAAGTCTCGCCGTGATACTTGGACATCTCGGTCATGGGCCCCACCGACTCGTACTTGTACCCGACCCGCTCCATGTGCTTGTTCAGCGGCTCGAGCATCCCGGCGTTGACCAGCGTGGGGACCATGTTGAGGTCCACGTGGATCAGATCGAACTTGCCCGAGCGGGCCACGGCCTCGGCCATCGCCTTCTGGGCCATGACGAAGGGGTTGACGTCCATGGTCCCCCCAATGCCGATCCCCGTCTTCTCTTTGAAGTCGTTGGCGAGCTTCTGGCTCTGCCCCCTCAGGTACTGGCCCCAGACCAGCGCGTTTAGCTCCACCTTCTTCTTCAGGGCCTTGCCGGCGTTGACGAGTCGCTCCTCGACGGCCTCGGCACCCCACGCCATCCCCGGCGAGCCGACCCGGCTACCGGCAACGACAGCCCCGGCGATCCCGGCCCGTTTGAGGAATCCGCGACGACTGATTTCATCGGTGCGCTTGCCCATCGCTACCCCTCCTCTTCTTCGGAACCAGACCGCTGCGGCCCGGCTCACGGTTGAAGGACCTTCGGACCCTTGCACTGTTTGAGTTGGACTTGGATGCCCTCACCGCCCGCTCGCTGCCCGCGGGTGATAAGTATCCGCTCCTCCCACGTAGCACACTTTTTCTGCCGTCAATCGCGCTGGTATCCGCGCCATGGGCGGGGCGATTGCTCATCATCGTGGGAGGGCCTTCATGCCCCACCGCTCGATGGTGATCCGTTCGAGGTAGTCGAAGGCCCAGTTCTCCACCACCCAGCCGATCATGGCGATGGTGATCATCCCGGCCACCATCACATCGGGGCGGAGCTGCCAGCGGGCGTCGTCGATCATGAACCCGAGCCCGGTGATGGAAGAGAGCATCTCGGCCCCTACGATCACGCGCCAGCCGACCCCGTACGTGAGGCGCAGGCCCGTGATGATGAAGGGGAGCGAGCCGGGGATCAGGACCCGCCAGACGTAGAAGAGGCGCGGCGCCAGGTAGACCCGGGCCACGTCCGTGTACTGGCTGTCCAGGCTGGTGACTCCGGCCATGGTGTTGAAGAGGATCGGCCAGACCCCGGTGAAGAAGATGACGAAGACGGTGGACTTGAAGCCGATTCCGAACCAGAGAATGGCCAGCGGGATCCAGGCGAGGCCGGGGATCGGATAGACCAGGCGGCAAAGCGGGAGGAACGCCGCCCGAAAGTTCCGCGACGCGCCCAGGAAGATGCCAAGGGGAATTCCGGCCACGGCGGCCAAAACGACGCCGACGAACTGCCGCTGCACGCTGGCCCACGTATTCTTCTGGAGCTCGCCCTTCTGCCAGGTCGTCACGAACGC
>CAYFIG010000193.1:0-4638 GCA_964342905.1 uncultured bacterium | reverse complement strand
CTCCGCGCAGGTCGCGATGATGTGGACCATGATGAGCGAGACCGGCTTCCCGGCTTCCTTCAACGTATGGTAGACTTCCAGGGTAAGGGGTGACAAAGTGAGCATCAAAGAGCTCCTCTCCCGAGCTGTAGAACAGCTGAACGAGGAGGAGGCCGTCCGGGTCATGGAATTTATCGTTGCGCTCAAGGGTGAAGAGCCTCTGGAACATGGTGATCAAGAAGCGCTAGCCGAAGCGGCTCGGGAAGGGTACGACTCCTGGGAGCAAGTCCGACAAGACCTCGGTCTGGATGTTTCGGATTGAGGTCTCGCGTGTAGCTCGCAGATATCTAGAGCGCCTCGATACTCCTACCAGACAGCGTATCGCTACCGCCATCGATGGCCTCGGTCGGAACCCCTTCGAAGGGGATGTGCGACGGCTTCAGGGGGATCCGACACTCTACCGAAAACGGGTAGGGGATTTTCGCATTCTGTTCAGGGTCGATCGCCCACAACGTGTGATTCGAGTTGAGGCGATTCGTCCACGGGGGGAGGCCTACAAACCCTAATCCGCGGAGCAATTTCCCCAACCGCTATATGATCGGCTCAGCAGGATGTGCTTAGGATCCCCAAAGGTCTAAAATTGGCCACATCGTTTACCAGCGTTCACTTACCCAGCTCGTCGGAGGCGCCGGGATGAAGTGTCCGCGATGCCAGGCCCAGAACCGCGAGGGCGTGAGGTTTTGCGAAGACTGTGGGGCCTCCCTGGCCTTCACCTGCCCAAGGTGTGGTGCGGAGGTCTTTCCGGATAAAAAGTTTTGCGGCTCCTGCGGGGCACCGCCAGTTGCACCCCCGGCAGGCACCTTCGTTTCGCCGAAAAGCTACACCCCCAAGCACCTGGCCGAGAAAATCCTAACCTCCCGGAGCGCCCTCGAGGGCGAGCGCAAGCAGGTCACGGTGCTTTTCGCCGACCTGAAGGGCTCGATGGAGCTGCTCACCGACCGCGATCCCGAGGAAGCACGCAAGATCCTGGATCCCGTGCTGGAGCGCATGATGGAGGCGGTCCACCGCTACGAGGGCACGGTGAACCAGGTGATGGGCGATGGGATCATGGCCCTCTTCGGCGCGCCTCTGGCGCACGAGGACCACGCTGTGCGGGCATGCTACGCCGCGCTGGCCATGCAGACAGCGATCGGCCGCTACACCGAGGAGGTGCGCCGGACCCACGGGGTCGAGGTGCAGATCCGAGTCGGCCTCAACTCGGGAGAAGTAGTGGTCCGCGCCATCGGCAACGACCTCCACATGGACTACACGGCGGTGGGCCAGACGACGCACCTCGCCGCCCGGATGGAGCAGCTCGCGGCCCCCGGGAGCATCCGGCTGACAGGGGAGACCCTGCGGCTGGCGGAGGGGTTCGTCCAGGTCACATCGCTGGGGCCGGTCCCCGTCAAAGGGCTGCCCGACCCGGTGGATGTCTTCGAACTCACTGGCGCTGGGCCCACGCGGACGCGCATGCAAGCCGCCGCCGCGCGCGGTCTCACCCGATTTGTCGGGCGGCAGAGCGAGCTTGAGGCCCTCTGGCAGGCCCTGGAGCGCGCCCGAGCGGGGCATGGCCAGGTCGTGGCCCTGGTCGGGGAGCCCGGCGTGGGCAAGTCCCGCCTCTTCTGGGAGTTCACCCACTCGCATCGGACCCAGGGCTGGCTCATCCTGGAAAGTAGCTCGGTCTCCTACGGCAAGGCTACCCCCTACCTCCCCGTGATTGACCTCCTCAAGGCCTACTTCCAGATCGAGGCCCTCGACGATCAGCGGAAGATCCGCGAGAAGGTCAGCGGGAAGCTGGTGACACTGGACCAGACCCTGATGCCAACGGCGGCCGTCTTCCACGCCCTTCTGGATGTGCCGGTTGAGGACCCCCAGTGGCAGGCCCTCGATCCGCCCCAGCGCCGGCAGCGGACGCTGGACGCCGTCAAGCGGCTCCTCCTCCGGGAGAGCCAGGTCCAACCCCTGTGTCTGGTCTTCGAGGACCTCCACTGGATCGATTCCGAGACCCAGGCCGTCCTGGACAGCCTGATCGAGAGCCTCCCTACAGCTCGGCTCCTCCTTCTCGTCAACTATCGACCCGAGTACCAGCACGGCTGGGGCTCGAAGATGTACTACACGCAGCTCAGGATCGACCCCTTGCCGCCTGAGAGCGCCGAGGAGCTGCTGGGGGCGCTTCTCGGGGGCGGCGCATCGCTCGAGCCCCTCACGCGCCTCCTGATCGAGCGGACCGAGGGGAACCCCTTCTTCCTGGAGGAGAGCATCCGGACGCTGGTGGAGACGAAGGTGTTGGTCGGGGAGCGGGGAGCCTATCGGCTGGTCAAGGCGCTGCCGAGCATTCAGGTGCCGGCCACGGTCCAGGCGGTCCTGGCCGCCCGGATCGACCGGCTCCCGCCCGAGGAGAAAACACTCCTCCAGACCGCGGCTGTCATCGGCAAGGATGTCCCCCTCGCTCTCCTCCAGGCCATTGTGGCGCTCACCGACGAGGCCCTTCGCCGTGACCTCGCCCATCTCCAGGCGGCCGAGTTCCTCTACGAGATGAATCTCTTCCCCGAGCTGGAATACACCTTCAAGCACGCCCTCACCCACGAGATCGCCTACGGGAGTCTCCTCCAGGAGCGCCGCCGGAACCTCCACGCCCAGATCCTGGAGGCCATCGAACGGCTCTACTCCAACCGGCTAGCCGAGCAGGTCGACTGGCTCGCCCACCATGCCCTCCGGGGGGAAGTCTGGAGCCAGGCGGTAGCTTACCTTCGCCAGGCCGGTGCGAAAGCATTCGCGCGCTCGGCCTACCAGGAGGCAGTGATGGCGTTCGAGCAGGCGCTCGAGGCCCTCAAGCATCTCCCGGAGGGACGCGAGAGCATCCAGCAGGCGATCGATCTCCGGCTTGAGCTCCGAATTGCTCTGGCGCCGCTCGCGGAGTACGGACGCATCCTCATCTGCCTTCGCGAAGCTGAACGGCTGGCCGAAGTCCAGGGCGATCAGCGGGCAATGGCGCTTGTAGCTGGGCATCTGACCCACATTTTCTGCGCAGCGGGCGAGCACGATCGCGCCCTCGAGTACGGGCAGCGGGCGTTGACCATCGTCAAGGCGCTTGGCGACGTCGCGCTCGAGATCCCGAGCAACTCGCGCGTGGGCGAGGTCTACTATCTCCTGGGCGACTATCCGCGCGCGATCGCGATCCTCCGGCGCAACCTTTCCGCCTTGACGGCGCACCGAGCCAGCGAGCGATTCGGGCTGCCGTTTCCTGCCGCCGTGCACTCGCGCACCTATCTGATCTGGTCCCTCGTCGAGCGCGGCGAGTTCGGGGAGGCGGTCGCGCGAACGGCGGCGAAGGAGTTCACGGGCGGCCATTCGCGTCACCTGGCGAGGCTGAGCGAAGCCTGCCTGCTGGCCGGCCAGCCGGAGGAGGCGCTCGGGCTTGCCCGGCAAGCCCTCCATCTCGCCGGTAACCAGAAGGAGCGAGGCCACGAGGCGTGGGCGCTCCGCCTCCTCGGCGAGATCGCTTTCCAGCGCGAAGCCCCCGAAGTCGAAACGGCCGAAGACTACTACCGCCAGGCCCTCGCCCTCGCCACCGAACTCGGGATGCGTCCGCTCCTCGCCCACTGCCACCTCGGCCTCGGCCGGCTGTACCGGCGGACAGGGGACGGTCCGAAGGCGCAGGAGCACCTCACGACCGCCACGGCCATGTACCGCGAGATGGACATGCGCTTCTGGCTCGAGCAGGCGGAAGCGGAACTTAAGGGAGTTAGCGGACAGAGGCCGCGATGAACGCGAAGCAGGCTGCCAAGCTGCTGGAGGCATGGGATGGCAAACCCTGTGACCATTCCGCCGTGGAAAAACTGGGCGCTCATACAGGTCTCGAGGCTTGCACCCAGTGCGGCAGAGTCATCACGCGCGATTCGCAGGGTAAACCGATCCCGAGCCCGGGGGGACGGCAAAGCGCGCAATCGCTTCCCTCCCAGACATGAAGGCGTCTCATGGCTCAGTCACCCGGCCCACTCGCGCCATACCGTGTCCTTGATCTCACCGACCACAGGGGCTTACTCTGCGGGAAGATTCTGGCTGACCTCGGTGCTGATGTGGTGAGAGTTGAACCGCCCGAAGGGAACCCCGCGCGTCGTGTGGGGCCCTTCGCCCAGCGTGTCGAGAATCCCGAGGCAAGCCTCCACTGGTGGGCCTACGCTGCCAACTGCCGGAGCCTCGTCCTCGACGTGACCACTCCCGACGGCCGGACCCGGTTGCTCGACCTCGCTCGCGCCACCGACTTCCTCCTCGAGTCGTTCCCGCCGGGCCATCTGGATCGCCTCGACCTGGGTTGGGCCACGCTTCACCGCGAGAATCCCCGCCTGATCCTGACCTCCATCACCCCGTTCGGTCAGGACGGACCCTACCGGGATTTCCTGGGGCCGGACCTCGTCGTCCAGGCCATGGGAGGGATGATGCATCAGCTCGGCGATCGCGATCGCCCGCCGCTCAGGATCGGCGGATCGCAGGCTTTTCTCCAGGCGGCGGGCCAGGCAGTGGTGGGAACGCTGGTCGCCCACTTCTGGCGCGAGCGCGCGGGGCAGGGGCAGTGGGTGGAGGTCTCCGCGCAGGTCGCGATGATGTGGACCATGATGA
>CAYFIG010000192.1:0-4658 GCA_964342905.1 uncultured bacterium | reverse complement strand
CACCTCGCACGCCATCGAGAGGGTCTCCCGGATATCGGAGCGAAGGCTCGTCCGCACGGTGAGCCCCGCCAGCTCTTTGAGGTGATCGACAGGACGGCCGAGCTTCTCCACTAGTCGCCGGTGGACGAGGGCGGTTCCGATCCGATCGGCAAGGAGGATCAGGAGCTGGAGCTCCTCCACGGTGAACGGCGCGGGCCGCCCCCGCCGTCCCGCGAAAAGGACCCCGACCACCTCGCCCGCGGCCCGGATCGGGAGCGCGATGGCGTCGCGGACCGGAAAGCGGAAAATGAACGGGTCAGTTGGGGGTTCGCCCACCGGCGTGGCGTAGGTCAGCGGACGCCCCTCGCGGAAGGCGCGCCCCACGAGGCCTTCGCCGGGCAGGAGCGAGAACTCAGTCAAGTCGTCATGGCGAAAACCCCGCGCCGCCCGCGGCTGAAGTCGCCCCTGGTCCGGGTTCAAGAGGAAGACGACCGCGCGGTCCACGATGAGGAGCCGGGTGATTCGGTCAACGGCCAGACCGAACACCTCCATGGGCTCGAGTCCACTGGCCGGGGTCGAAAGCATCTCCTGGAAGTGGGCCAGCGCCTCCTGCTGAGCTCCGGGGAGGGGTCGGCCCACCTCCACGCGAGGGATCTCGGCGGGGGTTTCGGGAGAGCCGGGTGACGGAGCATCAGGTTCTTTGAGCTCCTGCAGGCGCTCGCGGACAGAATTCAAAGTCCGGCTGATTTCGGCGAGGGCGTCCATCAGCGGGTGGCGGGGCGCTTCGTCCATTCAGGTCCCTTTCAGATCGCGCACGGGGCTTCCGTGACGCGGCAGTCCGGGGGCAAAGTCCCATCCACCATACGGTGACAGGAGGGAGCAGTCAAACGAAATAGGAACAACAAAATGCCCCTCCGCAAAACTGGAGGGGCGTATCGGATCCCACGAGGCGACTACTTCTTGAACGTCCGGATAAAGTGCACCATTGCCCAGCGGTCGTTGTCGGGCAGGTGCTTCCAGGGTGGCATGGGGCCCCGGCCGCTCGTGATCTTCCAGAAAAGTTCCCCGTCGGTCTCTGACTGAGTGGCTACGGCAGTCCAGTTGACAGGCTTGACGGGCAATGCCGCGGCAGCGGGGCCGTCCCCGAGTCCTTTGGGGCCGTGGCAGGGCACACAGTTGGTCTCAAATATCTTCTTCGCTTGGTCGAGGACTTTGGCTGACTTGGCAACCGGGTTCTTCAACTTCTTGGCTTCGGCTGGGGCCTCCCACTTTCCCTGAGCCCAGACCAGAGTTGCGACCGCCAGGATCGCCAGGATGGCTGTGATGGCCGCTCCGCCGTTGAATGAGAACCGGTGCCCGATCATGGTGCCTCCTCTCTTTGCGGTCGTTCTCCCCTCTCCCTTGTCAGGTCTGACGGCAGTTGCTTCGGCGTATTTAACACCCCGTCGGCGCAGGCGTCAAGGGATTTTTCCCCTCACCAGTCTTCCTTTTCGAACTGAATGCCATTCTTGTCGGCAACGTTCTTCACATCCTCCATGAGCAGCGGGTTGCCACAGGTCAGCATCACGGTGGTGGATGGGCTCAGCCGCTCCTGCAACTGCTTGCGGGACACCTGCTCGGCCAGCCTGGGTCGCACCGCCTGCGCAAAAGACGCCTCCGCGGCTGACGCGTTTTCGCCGTTCGCAATCGCCGCTTGGAGCGCCTCCTCTTCCTTCAAGGGCATCTCCAAAATAAAGCGAAGGAGATTGTTTGCCCGCCCGAGTCCCATGTTGGGATCTCCGGCGTCACGGGCCGCCGGCCGGCTCACGGACGGAATGTAGACAAAGTCGAACGCCTGCGAGGCCTCAAGGGCAAGCAGCTCCTGGTGGTAGGCCAACTCGGCGTAGCTGCGGTTCGTGTGAATCAACGTGTATTTGACGTCGATGGTCTTGCCCTGGCCGGCCTCGAAATGGAGCTGCTTGATCATCGAGACAAAGGGCGCCAGACCCGTTCCAGTCCCAACGAGCACCACGCTCTGAAACCCGGCTGCCCGCTTATCCAGCGTAAAATCCCCGACGATCCGGTTCACGTAGGTGATTGTGTTATCTCCCTGCGGATCGACCCGAAACAGCGACTCGGTCAACCGTCCAGGATTCCCGTGCCTGTCAATTTCCAAAATGACGTAGAATTCGAGATATCCGTTTTGGCGCGTTTCAAACGGGGCCGAAGAAATCGAATAGGAATGAGTCACCTGTCCCCGCTTTTGATTGCCGTGCTCATCGAGATCCGGGACGTAGTCGATCTCGCCATTTGGACGGATCGCCTTTTTTGTGAGCTTACAGTCGTCGCGGCGGAGCGCGATGTACTGCCCCGCCGTGTACTCAGGGAATTTGCTCCCGGTCTCGGGAAGCAGACGGAAGATCACGAGGATCGGGGAAAGATTCCGCCAAGCGACGACGGTCCCCACGTTTCGTTCAGCCATAGAAGCCCGACGCTCTCAGTCTACCTGAGAAGGCGCTGTGGCACAATTTGCTGAGTCGCCGCCCTTTGCCGTTCCTCGGGCTTTCAGCCCGGGTTACCGGGCCTCGCGTTTGAGCCCGACGAGCCAGCAGAGGCTTGCGACCACTCCGTAGGCACCTGCGAGGGTCCCCGGCCAGGGCGAGTCCACGGCCCACGGCAAAAAGACTGCGCCAGTTGGGAGGGGCGAGTGGATGACGCCGAAGAGCGTGCCTACGCTACAGAGGACGAAGGTGAGCGCGACCAGCTCAAGCCGGCGATCAATGATCCACGCCAGGGCGGAACCCCAGAGCAGCGCGGTGAGGATAAAGCCGTTCCCGAGCACGAGGAGCGTCTGGTAGGTTGCCTTGGCGTCGCCGGTCAGGTCAGCGGCGCTTTTCCCGAGGGCCGAGAGCGCGCCGTTGGTCTGGATCAAGAGAAGAGCGGCGATCACCGGGAGGAAGGCGAACGCGACCGCCGGGGCGTGGCGCGCCGGGCTCGCGAGGAATGCCTGCGCGGTGATCTCGAGGCCGATGAAGATCAGGATTGGAGCCACTGCGGCTTCGGGGAGCCACCCCACCAGGAACGAAATCATCCCGACCGCTGACCCCACACCGATCACGAGGCCGGTGGCAACGGTGTAGCCGCTCCGAGCCCCCATCGCCTTATAGGCCGGATGGCCGATGTACGGCGTGTTCTGAATCACGCCGCCACAGGCCCCCGCGATCAGCGTGGCCACGGCCTCGGTCAGCAGGATGTCGCGGGTCCGGTACTCGTCTCCCGCAGCGATCGCGCTCTCGGTGTTGTCGATGCCGCCGATCACAGTGGCCAGGGCGAATGGGAGCGCTACCGAGAGATACGGGAGCACCGTGTCCAACGCGCCCACCCAGGCCAGAGTTGGCAAGGGGATCACCAATTGAAGGTGAGCCCCCTGCCCCACCGGGTGAATCGGCCCGCCCCAGCCGATGAGACTTCGTCCCCAGAAGACCGCGGCTCCCATCACGACGGCCGCAAAGGCTCCTGGGATCCCCCACGGGAGGCGCTGCCGCCCGACCAGCGTGAACAGCACAAGGGCCAACGCGATCAGCCCCACGAGCGGGTCGCCGAACACCTTGAGGGAAGGGAGGAAGGCGATGAGGAGAATCGCCACTCCCGCGATCGAGCCCAGGAGCCCGGCTCTAGGAACGACGCGACGCACCCAGTCGCCTGCGAAAGCCAGGATCAGCTTGACAACTCCCATGGCCACTGTAACCCCCATCCCGACCTTCCACGCGAGGATAGGATCCTTGGTGAGGAGCATGACGGGACCCAGGACTCCGAAGACGATGCCGAAGAGCGACGGCGTGTCAATGCCGAAGGGCATGGCTGTCACGTCATCCCGACCGGTCTTTCTCATGAGCCGAATCGCCAACCACGTATAGACCAGATCCCCGACCAGGACTCCCAGGGCGGTGCCCGGGATCATGCGAAAGAGGACCAGGTCAGCCGGGAACTTGAAGAGGCCGATGAGGAGGCTGCTAAGAATGACGAGGTTGGTGGTGTTGTCCAGGGCCAGGCCGAAGAAGGCGTTCAGGTCCCCGGGCGCAACCCAACGAGGCGCGCGCGTCGCGTTCACCGGTCGGGGTCAGGCAGATTTGGTGGTTGGCCCGGCCTCAGTGCCCAGAAGTTCTCTGGCCAAGCCTCGAATCCGCTTCGCCAGGGCTTCGCACCAGGCGAAGTTCCCCTTGCCGTCGGCCACTTCGGGGTAGGCGAACTCGATAGGGGGCTGATTCAAAGCCGGAAGGTAGCGATCGCCGACGCGCAACCGGAGCCCATAGGACTTCCCCACCCGCTCCTCCGGGCTCTCGAGCACCGCCTCCACCAGCGGGCTCTCGCGCTTCGCGTGGGACGTCGCGAAGTTCCAGAGCCACCGCCCCACTTCCTCGTAGCTCCCACCTTTGAGCATCCGCAACGCCCGGCGAAGGACGTTCCTTGTCTATTCTAGAGCTTTGTCGCCACTAACAGAACCTGACCAATTTACCGTCCTCGCCGGGGATCATTATCTGCGGGGCAATCTTTTCTTCCGCGAAACCTTTCCCCTCCGTCGGACGTTTTCTTTCTTCAATCATCTTGTCTTGCCCCACCAATGCATCGTGTGAAATGCCGATCACTTGGAGTTGGACGCCCGGAAAGCTTTTTTGCAATAATTCCCGCACCACACGGTC
>CAYFIG010000191.1:0-4659 GCA_964342905.1 uncultured bacterium | reverse complement strand
ACGCCTACCGCGAGGGTGTGCTGGAATGGAAGTGAAGCCGCCCACGCCGCAGGTGCCGATCCCCGGGTGGAGAGAGTTCAAAGACCTCCAAGAGTGGGAGAAGTATAACCAGGAGCGCCCCGAGGGGGACAAGGCCGGCGCGTTCGCTGAGAAGCTCTTCGACACCATCCAAAACTTCCCAGGAGGCTGGATCGCCGTCACCTCGACGGAGAAGCTCTTCAACTGGGCGCGCAAGTCCTCGATCTGGCCGGTGACCTTCGGCCTGGCCTGCTGCGCCATCGAGATGATGGCCACCTTCGCCTCGCGCTTCGACGTGGAGCGCTTCGGCATGATCACCTGGGCCTCGCCGCGTCATTCGGACCTGATGATCGTCTCAGGCACGGTCACGATCAAGATGGCCCCGATGCTCAAGCGCATCTACGACCAGACGCCTGATCCCAAGTGGGTGATCTCCATGGGCTCCTGCGCCAACTCGGGCGGGCCCTTCCGCTTCGGCTACCACGTGGTGAAGGGGGTGGACCGGGTGGTGCCCGTGGATGTCTACGTTCCCGGCTGCCCGCCGACGCCAGAATCGCTCATGTTCGGCATCCTGAAGCTTCAGGAGCAGGTGGCCGAGTTTCAGAAGACGGGCAGGCGCGCCCAACCTTCTCCCAAAACTGACTGATCGCGTGACTTCAACCGAGGCGATTGCCCTCATCCGAGAGCGGTTTGGAGACGCCGCTGGCGAGCCTCGCCATCTCACCGTCGAAGTTCCCGTCGAGCGGTGGGTGGAGTTCTTTCGCTTCGCGAAGGAGACGCTTGGCTGCAGCTACTTTTCCTTCCTCACCGCGGTGGATTGGAAGGAAGCCGGCTTCGAGCTGGTCTGCCGGGTCGAGAACCTGGAGGCCGGCGTGGGGCTCCTGGCGAAGACCCGGATCGGCAGGGAGGACCCGCGCTGCCCGTCACTGACCGGCGTCTTTCGGGGCGCCGACTGGATGGAGCGCGAGTGTTATGACATGTTCGGGATCCGGTTCGACGGCCACCCGGATCTCCGGAGAATTTTGCTCTCCCAGGACTGGGAGGGATACCCGCTCAGGAAGGACTACGCCGTAGACACCCCTCACGCGCCGTACCGGTAGGTAATTCGAGCGCCGAGAAAGGAGCGAGCCATGATCCACGAGCTACGGACCTACACGATCCAGCCCTCGAAGTTCAAGGACTTTGTCGCCCACACGGCAAAGGTCGGTATCAAGCTCCGCACCAAGCACTCCAAGCTTGCAGGGTATTGGACCACGGAGATCGGCGAGCTGAACCAGGTGGTGCACCTCTGGGAGTACGAGAACTTCGACCACCGCACGCGCGTGCGGGCTGCGCTGGCCAAGGACAAGGCCTGGAACACGAAGTACGTGTCCCGGAGCCGGCCCATGCTCCAGCACCAGGAGTCCATGGTTCTGGTGCCGGCCGACTTCTGGCCGTTCACGCCGCCATCGGGGAACGGCATCTACGAGCTTCGGAGCTATCGTCTCCAGGCCGGCAAGGTCCCCGAATGGCTTGAGCACTTCAAGGTGGGGCTCCAGGCGCGCGTCAAGTACTCCAAGCCCGTGGGCGTCTGGTCCTCGGAGCTGGGGGAGCTGAACCGGGTGGTCCACCTCTGGCCGTACGAGAGCCTGGAGCACCGCGCCCGGGTGCGGAAGGCATTTATGGCTGACCCGCTCTGGAAGGAGACCGTGGTGAAACTCCAGCCGCTCATGCAGGTGATGGAGTCCAAGATCCTGGTCCCGACGGAGTTCTCGCCGCTCAAATGAAATCCTAAACCCAGATCGCAATGCCTGATCCGGAAGCGCGCAAGGTCATCGAGCTGGGCTACGGGGGGAACGAGCGCCTCGTGATGAACATGGGGCCCCAGCACCCCTCTGCCCACGGGGTCTTCCGCATGATCCTGACGCTCGAGGGAGAGACCATCGTGGCCGTGGACGCGGTGATCGGCTACCTCCATCGCTGCCACGAGAAGCTGGGTGAGACGCTCACCTACGCTCAGTACCCCTCCATCGCCTCTAAGACGGACTACGTGGCAGCCATGACCTCCGAGCTGACCTACGTCATGGCCGCCGAGAAGGTCGGCAAGATCGAGGTCCCCAAGCGGGCCCAGTACCTGCGCGTCCTGGTGGCGGAGCTTCAGCGGATCGCCTCACACTGCCTCTGGCTCGGCACCTGGTGCCTGGACCTGGGCGGGGCGTTGGGAGGGGGCGCCACGATTTTCCTCTACTGCTTCAGGGAACGGGAGATGGTCCTGGATCTCTTCGAGGCGCTGACCGGGGCCCGGCTCCTCTACGGCTTTCATCAGGTTGGAGGCACCCGCTACGACATTCCGCCTGGCTGGGCCGAGCAGTGCCGGAAGACCGTGGCGCTCATCGACCAACGACTGAACGAGTACGAGGACATGCTGGAGTCCAACGCGGTCTTCAAAGCCAGGACCCAGGGTGTCGCCGTGATCCCGCGGGCGCTGGCCCTCGAGGTTGGAATCTCGGGCCCGTTGATCCGGGGGTCCGGGGTCGAGTACGACATTCGCCGGACCGAACCGTACTCGTCGTATCAGGATTTTGACTTCAAGGTGGCTGTCGAAACGGCAGGGGATTGCTACGCGAGGTACCGCGTCAGGATGAAGGAGTTCCGTGAGTCGATCAAGATGGTGCGGCAGGGTCTCGACGGCCTGCCGGAGGGGCCGATCTCCTCAAAGCCGGGCCTCAAGTCCGTGGGCCAGGTGAGGATCCCCAAGGGTGAGGGCTATGCCCGGGTGGAGGGGCCGAGGGGGGAGGTGGGCTGCTACCTGATTGCCGATGGGAGCCCCAAGCCCTACCGGATGAAGTGGCGCGGCGCCTCCTTCTCCAACCTTGCGATCCTCCCCCACATCGTGCCCGGGCATAAGGTGGCGGATGTGGTGGCGATCATGGGCTCGGTGGATCCGGTCTTCGGCGAAGTCGACCGATGAACAACCTTCTTCAATCCGGACTGGCAGCCTTTATCCTGCTGAACGCGATCATTCTGATCGTGACCTACCTGACCTGGCTCGAGCGAAAGTTCGCGGCGCGGCTCCAGTCGCGGATCGGCCCCTACCGGGTGGGACGGCCCCACGGCTGGCTCCAGCCCATCGCGGACGCCCTCAAGCTGATGATCAAGGAGGACGTGGTCCCCGCCACCGCTGACCGGCTGGTCTATAACTTGGCCCCCATCGTCTTCCTGATCCCTTCCATGCTGATCTTTGCCACGATCCCCTTTGCTCCGGGCCTGGGGCTGGCGGACCTTAACATCGGCCTTCTCTTCTTTCTCGCGGTCTCGTCCCTCGAGATCGTGGGGCTTTTCATGGGCGGCTGGGGGTCAAACAATAAATATGCGCTGCTGTCCGCCATGAGGGCGGTGAACCAGATCATCTCGTACGAGGTGCCTTTTATCCTGGCGGCGCTGATCCCGGTCCTCCTGGCTGGCTCGCTCAGGCTCTCGGCGATCGTGGAGGCCCAGCAAGGCCTCTTCGGGTGGTTCATCTTCTATCCGGTCATCGGCCAGCTCGCCTTCATCGCCTTCATCGTCGCCACTATCGCCTCGGAGAACCGTGTGCCCTTCGACGTCCTGGAGGCCGAATCCGAGCTGGTGGCGGGCTTCCGCGTGGAGTACAGCGGGATGAAGTTCGCCCTGATCCAGCTCGCCGAGTACACCCACATGTTCGGGGTCTCGTGCCTGGGGGCGCTCCTCTTCCTCGGCGGCTGGCTCGGCCCGGGGCTTCCGGGTCCGGTCTGGTTCCTCCTGAAGGCTGTCTTTATCTTCCTCCTGGTCACGTGGGTGCGCTGGAGCTTCGTCCGGGTGCGGGTGGACCAGATTCTGGCCCTCTCCTGGAAACTGCTCCTGCCGGCAACGTTGGTGTTGCTCATGGCCACCAGCCTCGTGGTGGCGCTTCAGGGCTATGGCGGGGCGTAACGGTTTTGTCCGGGAGGGCGTGGAGCTGGTGAAGGCCGTGGCCCAGGCCATGGGTGTCACGCTCCGGAACTTCTTCAGGAAGCCGGTGACGGTGCAGTACCCCGACGTCGTGCGCCCGTATCCTGATCGCTTCAGGGGCATCCTCGCCCTGGTCTACGAACCGCAGACGGGCGAGGAAGCCTGCATCGGCTGCCGGCTCTGCGAATATGTCTGCCCGCCTCAGGTCATCAAGGTGGAGATGCTGAAGGCCGAGAAGCGGAACTACGCCAAGACCTTTACCTTGGAGCTCTACGCCTGCGAGTTCTGCGAGCTGTGCGTCCAGGTCTGTCCGACCGATGCCATCATCATGCTCAAGAGCTTTGACCTGGCCACCTCGGACCGGCGCGAGATGCTCCTGGACAAGGACCGGCTCCACCAGCTCGGGCAGGAGTTCGCCCCGTCCTGGGCCACCGGGACCCGGCTCCGCGCGATGCAAGCCGTCCCGAAATCCGAAAAAGGCGCAGCCAAAGAGGGCGACGAGTGAGCCTCGAGGCGACGGCGTTCTGGGGGCTGGCCCTCGTGCTCCTGGCCTCCAGCCTCGCCGTCGTCCTCTCCCGAAACCTTTTCCACTCGGTTCTCTACCTGGCTCTGGCCTTGGTGACGACCGCCGGGCTCTTCCTCCTTCTTGGAGCCGAGTTCCTGGCCGCGGTCCAGATTCTCCTCTACGCCGGC
>CAYFIG010000190.1:3441-4675 GCA_964342905.1 uncultured bacterium | reverse complement strand
GATTCCGCGCTCATGGATTCGTTTGAGCACTTGGGCGCGGGTGGCCCGCAACGCGTGGACGCGCGGGGTCAAGTGATCGTGCAGGTGCACCAGATATGCCGTGAACTCCGGAGTAAACAGTTCCGCCGCCCCTTCCACCGGAGCAAACTGAAATCGAGCCATGGGAGCATTCTTTTGCCACACTTTTCCAGAACAGTCAACGCCAAAATCCGGTAGCGTCACCGCAAGTTGTGGCAGAATGGGCGGGCGTCTGGAGAACGATCCCGTGCCTGCTCTATCTCTTCGCGCTGACACCCTCTGGCTGGCCGGCCTCTGTGCGGCCCGTGTGGGCGCTTCGATGACGTCCATGTCCTACCCCGCTGTCCTCCCCATCGTCCAGCGGGAGTGGGAGCTTTCCGGGATTGCGGCAGGCTCGATCTCCTCGGCCGTCCAGCTCGGTACCGCGCTTTCGCTGACTGTGCTCTCGGTCCTGGCCGACCGGGTAGGGGCCCGAACCGTCTTTCTCTGGTCGGGTGTCGCCTCAGCCGGCGTCGCCCTGCTCTTGCCGGTCCTGGCCCAAGGGTACCTCTCAGCCCTCTTCCTCTTTGCCGCGCTGGCTGTCACCGTGGCCGGGACCTATACCCCGGGGCTCATCCTGCTTGCTGATCGCTTTCCCGCCGCGCGTCGGGGATGGGCGATCGGCTGGTTTCTCGCGTCGTCTTCCATCGGCTATGCCCTGGCCCTCGGGCTGGCAGGCTTCGTGGTCACAGCGGCCGGGTGGCGTACAGCCCTTTTCACTCTCGCTCTTGGGCCAGTCACGTGCGCGATCCTGGCGATCTCGATCCTTCGTGGCACGACCCAGCGGCTCACGGTCACCCCCGCCCGCTGGAGCTTTGGGGAGGAGTTGCTCCGCAACCGTGCCGCCCAGCTGATGATCGCCGGCTACACGTTCCACTCCTGGGAGCTCCTCGGGATGTGGGCCTGGACCCCGGCCTTCCTCACCGCCGCGCTCGCCACCCAGGGCCTCGAGCTGAGCCGCTCAGCCGGCATTGGCGCCAACCTGACCGCCCTCTTCCACGTCATGGGGATCGTCGCGAGCAGCGTCGGCGGCTGGCTCTCCGACCGCTGGGGCCGCACCGCGGTCATCATCGGGATGATGGTTGTGAGCACCGCCTGCTCGTTCACCTTCGGGTGGCTCTTGGCCGCGCCGCTGACCCTCGTGGTGCTGGTGGGCCTCATCTACGGCTTCTCGGCC
>CAYFIG010000190.1:0-3422 GCA_964342905.1 uncultured bacterium | reverse complement strand
AGAGCCCGCAGCTTGCCGGCGGCAAACGCTAGTCGCCCTGAGACCCCGTCCGAGCAGACGCTGGGTAGGCTTTCCCTCAGAAAACCAAAAGGATGGGGCTGAGCGGTCTTGAGTTCCCGATCTTCGAAAGAGATGAGCTTCTCGGAAGTATTCGCGGTTCTAGTTTCCGGCGCAGTAATATTGGTGCTCATCCGAGGGTTTTTCTCCATGCTGAACATCTGATTGATTCGAAGGGAGCGGGTGGGCCGCCAGCGAGAGCAGCGCTGACTAAACCTAGCGCACGCCAGACAAACGACTTCTGCGGCCCGTAGCCGTTGGCGGAGTGCCACCCGCCTTCGGCCACCGCGCCGCGCCCGTCTTGCTTGTCAAACGCCTCCGAGGCCGGGATTCCCTGCGTTTCGAGGCCATACATGGCGGGCCCTAGTTTTGGGGTGATCTCTCGCATCCTCCTGGCTAGCTCCGGCAAGACCTCTCGCCATTGTTGAGCTGGGTCTCCGCCAGAGGCTGAGGATAGCAACCAGGTAGCAGGCGCGGCGACTCCGCATGGTTGTCACTTCACCTCGTCGTCGCCTCACCTTTCTGGCCACAAGGAGTTTCCTCAAAAATGGACACGATTGCTCCAAATAGTCACGGAAAGCAGTGGCCTTTGTCAAACCTGTTATGCAGTCGCACCTCGGGCAGGGAAACTCGGATATAATGAAAAGCGAGTTGGGGCGAAGGGAGAGGTTCCTGATGGGTCTCTTTCGTGTCTCTGGACGCTTGACAGGACCCACCGGACGCAGCGAAGTGGTCGATCTGCTGGTCGATACGGGGGCAACCCTTTTGGTAGTCCCCCGCCCCTTAGCCGAGCGCCTCGATCTCACGCCATCGAGAACCCATCCCGTTGAGATTGCCGGCGGCCAAGAGCAGGTCTGGCCCGTTGCCGAGGCCCGCCTGGCCCTCGACGGCCAGGAGGTGACGACCCCGTGCTTTATCGCGGCGGGCGGCCCCCCGCTGTTGGGAGCTGTAGCCCTTGAAAGCTTGTTCCTGGCCGTTGACCCCGTGGCAAAACGTCTGATCCCGGTCAAAGGCTTCGTAGGCTAGCCCTTTCGTCTCCGACGTAATCTCCTTGCCCCTGACCGCGAGTGACTGAGCCGGAGTGTTGGCCCATTGTCAACACGCTTTTCCTGAGCTGCGCCTCCGCCAGGGAAAATAGCCCCCTTCTCCGGCAGGTCAATTGCGGTGTAGAGTGTTGTCCATGGCCGGAGCGCTCGCGGGAAAGGTTGCGGTCATCACGGGAGCGGGCCGCGGCATCGGCCGGGCCGTGGCTCAAGCCTACGCGCGGGAGGGAGCGCGCCTGGTCCTTTGCTCTCGCACGAAGACAGCGCTCAGCTCCACGGCTGCCGAGTTGGGCCGACTCGGCGTGGAGGTATTGGCGCTTCCTGCGGATGTGAGCCAGCCCGACCAGGTGGCGACCTTCGTTGATAACGCCGTCGCCAAGTTCGGTCGCCTCGACGTGTTGGTAAACAACGCCGGTGTGGCCCACCCGGAGGCCTCGCTCCTGGAGCTTTCACTCCGAGAGTGGGACCGGGTGCTCGCCATCAACCTCCGGGGCGCCTACCTCGTGGCGCGAGCCGTGATTCCGCACATGGTCAGGCAAAAGGGCGGGAGCGTGATCAACGTCTCCTCCTGGCTCGGACGCGATGCCCTCACCGGTTGGGGGGCCTATGGGGTTTCCAAGTGGGGGCTCGAGGGCCTCACTCGCTACCTGGCACTGGAGTTCAAGCCATCACGGGTTCGCGTCAACTCGGTGAGCCCCGGATATGTGGCCACCAAGATGACGAACTATGGCGGGGCCAAGCCCGAGAGCGTGGTGGATCTCTTCGTCTATCTGGGCTCGGATGCTTCCAGCGCTATCACGGGTCAGGCCCTGGACGTGGAGACCTGGAAGCGGGAGCTAGGGACTCGCCGCAAATAACCGATCAGGAGGATCAGCCATGGCTACTGTCCTATTCGTCGTCAAGGCCTCGATCACCCCCGACCAGGAGACAGCCTTCAACCGCTGGTACAACACCGAGCACGCCCCCGAGCTGCTCCAGTTCAAAGGGGCGGTGAGCGCGCGCCGCTACAAGGCCATCATGGGGGAGGACCGCTACCAGTACATGGCGGTGTACGAGTTCGAGAGCGAGGAGACCTTCCAACGGTTCCTGAAGTCCGACCATCTCACAAACCTCAAAAAGGAGTACGACGCCAAGTTCGGCGCGGTGTCCGAGCGTGTCCGCTCGGCTTACGTGCAGCTGTGGCCATGACTGAGTTTGCCTTCGCCCTCGGCCTCGCGATCGTAGCCCTCCTGTGGTTTCTCTGGGTCGCGATCCGGATCGTGGCGGAGTACCAGCGCCTGGTGGTGTTTCGGCTGGGGCGGTGCATCGGCCAGAAGGGGCCGGGCATCGTGATCCTGATTCCGGTCATTGACCGGGCCGTGCGGGTGGATCTGCGGGAGCAGTTTTTGGAGATTGCCCACCAGACCTGCATCACGAAGGACAACGCGCCGATCTCCATTGACTTTTTGATCTACTCACGGGTGGTGGACCCGGTGCTGAGCGTGGTGCAGGTGCAGGACTTCGTCGGAGCCTCCCAGGGAGTAGCCACGACCACGCTCCGGGCCATCGTGGGGGACATCCCCCTGGACGACGTGCTGGCCAAGCGGGAGCAGATCAACCAGGTCTTGCGCACGAAGCTGGACGAGGTGACGGAGCGGTGGGGGGTGAAGGTGACCACGGTGGAGATTCGGGAGATCACGCCGCCGCGGGAGGTGCAGGACGCGATGAACAAGCAGATGGCGGCGGAGCGGACGCGGCGGGCGGTGGTGACGGAGGCGGACGGCCAGCGGGAGGCGACGGTGAAGGTCGCGGAGGGCGAGAAGCAGGCGGCGATCTTGCGGGCGGAGGGGGATCGCCAAGCCGCGATTCTGCGGGCCGACGGCTTCTCCCTAGCCCTGGAGAAGATCTACGCGGTGGCGCGGGGGGTGGATGCGAAGACCATGGGGCTGCAGTACCTGGAGGCGCTCAAGGCCTTGGGGGCGAGCCCGGCCACGAAGATCATCTTCCCGCTGGAGCTGACCCAGCTGCTCCGGCCGTTCCTGGGAGGCGTGGAGGACGGCAAGTGAGCGATCCACTGCGGGTGAGGGGAACGGGGAAGGGGCGGAGGGTTCGGCGCGCGCTTGCGTCCGGCGGGAGCAGTGTCGCCCAACGCCTCAACGAAGCTGTGAGCGCCTGGCCGGGCGTCAAGATCACGCCCATGTTCGGCCGCTGGGGATACTTCATGGGGAGCCAGCTCTTTGCCTGCTTCCCGCTACGCCCCAAGGACCACGACCTCTGGATCCGACTCACCCTCGAGGATCAAGCTCGGGCGCTCAAGACGCCAGGCATTACCCCTCATCGGCG
>CAYFIG010000189.1:0-4690 GCA_964342905.1 uncultured bacterium | reverse complement strand
AGCAGCCAGTAAGCCCAGCCAGGTCTGTGGCGTGCCCGACGCGGATTCCAGGGACGTCGGTGATCACGGGCGAGGTTCGGTTTGGCTCGAGGCCGGCTCGCCCCGGCAGGGCTAGCTGCCGGCTACCATTCGGCAACCAGTTGCCTGAAGATCAGCCAGAGCCCTGAAGAGCCCGGCGTGCGGCCAGGCTCCGGCCCGGTCATGCTCGGAGACGAACCGGTAGGCGCGCTTGCCCTCGCGAATGTAGTAGCCTGTGATCGACATCCCTTCAACGTGCTCCCGGAAGAGGCCAGTCATGAAGAGGGTGTAGTCGCCGATATGCCGGCGGAGCTCACGCTCCCGGACGGGGCTGAAGTGCGGAGTAGGGGGAGACGCTTGTTCCTTCCACTCCATCCCATGATACAAGATTACTCCGCGGGTGCCAAGGGACCGCGAAATTCCTTGGCGCGGGAGGAGAGGCCCGATAGAATTTTCTCATCATGGAGGTTCACGAAATGCCAGTGATGGGGCACGAGCTTCCCGACCGCGACGCGGGCCCTGTGCCCGGCCGACCGTGGCTCCTCATCGTCGCAAGCCTGCTGCTAGCTGTGCTGGCCACGTGGGCGGGGATGCAGTATAAGCGCGCCGCTGACCGAGAGCAGCGGCTCCGGGCGGAGCTCAAGCAGGTCTACCTGGAGGCGGAGAACCTCCGGACCGTCGCGACCCAGTGGCAAGAGCGCGCCATACTCCTCAGGCAGCAAGCGGCTGCCCTGACCGTTGAGCGGGATGGGCTCGCCAAGCGGCTCGGGAGCGCGGAGGCCGAACTGGCGGCGCTCAAGACCCAACGTCGGCGCTGACCCTCAGGAGCGTCCCCGATCGAGGGCGGCGAGGAACCGCTCGTTCTGGGCCCGCGTTCCCACCGTGATCCGCAGGTGGCCGGGAAAGCCCACTCGGGCCCCGGCCCGTACCAGGATGCCCGAGCGAAGCAACCGCTCGAGGACCCCTTCTGTCTCAGCTCCAGCTTTGACCAGGAGGAAGTTCGCCTGGGAAGGGACCACCGCGAGTCCGCGCTTGGTCAGCTCCGCGGTGAGGAAACGTCGCTCCTCCCGGACGAGCCGCACCGTTTGCTCCCAATGCTCCCGGTCCGCCAGTGCTGCCACCGCGGCGACCTGGGCCAGGCGGTTCACGTTGTAGGGAGCCCGCACCCGGTTTAACTTCCCGATCACTTCCGGCCGTGCGATCGCGTAGCCGACCCGGAGTCCGGCCAGCCCGGCGATCTTCGAGAACGTGCGGAGCGCAATCAACGTGGGGTAGTGGCGGAGAAGCGCCACGCCGTCTGCGCTTTCAGGGTTGTCAGCGAAATCCCGGTACGCCTCGTCCAGGATCACCAGCGGCGGGTCTGCGCCAAGGCCGGCGAGGAGCTTGACGAGCGGCTCGTGGCGGACGATGGTCCCGGTGGGGTTGTGCGGCGAGCAGAGGATGAGCGCTTTTGTCCGAGGCGTCACCCGCTTGGCCATGTCAGCGAGATCAGTCTGATAGTTCGCCAGAGGGCTCCAGACCGGCGTGGCCCCTGACAGGGTCACGACCGTGCCGTAGGGCTCGAAGGAAGGATACGGGATCACGACCTCGTCTCCGACTTCGAAGGCGGCCCAAGCGATCAGGGCGAGGAGCTCATCGGCGCCGTTGCCGAGCATGATCGCTTCCGGGGACACGCCGAGCCGGCGTCCGAGCGCCTGGCGAACAGCCATGCCGCTTCCGTCGGGGTAGAGGTGGGCACGCGCTGCCTCGCGGACCACGGCCTCCACTGCACGGGGCGAAGGGCCCAGCGGATTTTCGTTGGCCGAAAGCCGGATGAGTTCGGCGCCCTCCAGGTCTGTCTGAGAAAAGCCCGTCTCGTAGGTGGCGACGGAGTCCAGCACGGCCCGCCAGAGTTGTCGCATCGCGCCTCATTGTACCTCGATCGACACCACCACTCCGCGGGGAGTTCGGCTGTCCCGGGTTTCACCGGCGCTCGTGGTTTGACAAGCTGGAAGCAGCCATGTAGGCTACGAAGCGTCATGCCCGCAGAGTTGTTCAGGCAGCTCAGGCGGGCGGAGGCTCAGCTGGAACGCGCGTTTCACGACGCACCTCCCGCACTGGCTGACCGCCGGCGGAGCCTTCGCCTCGACCTACTCCGTCAACACCTGGCTTTTGGTTACCACTCCCTCAAGGTCCGCCATGTCGAGGGCGCCTCGGGGCAGGAGTCGGTCCAGGCGTATGCGGGATTCATTGACGACTTCCTCCGCCAGCTCTTCCGTCTCTCTGTGGAGGACTGTCGGCGCGCGGGGTTCGGCCCCGCCCGGCTCGTCCTCGTCGCTCTCGGCGGCTACGGGCGGGGCGAGCTCCACCCCTCTTCCGACATCGACATTATGGTGATCTACGAGGGCGAGATGACGCCGAGCGTTCAGCGGATTACCCAAGAGATCCTCTACACGCTCTGGGACCTGGGGCTTCAGGTTGGGCACAGCTGCCGGAGCCTGCCCGACTGTCTGGCCATCGCCCGGACCGACTTCCCCAGCCGCACCTCCATGCAGGAGGCGCGCTACCTGGCGGGGGACAAGCGCCTGTTCCAACGGGTTCAGAAAGTGCTCAGGGAGAACCTCTACCGGAAAGACTTCGCCCAGTTCCTGGAGACGACGCTCGCGGAGCGAGAGCAGCGCTACCGGAAGTACGGTGCCTCGCCGTACATCGGCGAGCCCAACGTCAAGGAATCGGCGGGTGGGCTTCGGGACATCCACACGGCGATGTGGTTGGCCTCCAGCAAGTTCGGCGCCCGGACCCTTCAGGAACTGGCCGACAAAGGGCTGATCAACGACCGGGAACGCGGGGCGGCAGACGACGCACTCACCTTTCTCTGGCGGGTGAGAAACGAGATTCATTTCCTCTCGGCCCACAAGAATGATGTCCTCACGCGCGATCTCCAGCTTCAGATCGCCAAGAATCTCGGCTATGTCGACGACGGCTTCATGCTGGGGGTGGAGAAGTTCATGCACGAGTACTACCTCCATGCCCGGGTGATCCACCGAGTTGCCCGCCGCCTCATCGCCCGCTGCCAGGAGACCCTCGGCCGCCGCGGCTCAGCGGCGCGCCGGCTTCGGCAAGAAGCGTTGGCCGACGGACTCCTCGTCTTCGACGGGCGCCTGCACCTGGCTGAGGGGGGAATTCGTGCGTTCCATCAGGATCCGATCCGCCTGATGCGGGTCTTCTGGCATATGCACCGCACGGGCGCGGAGCTATCCATTGACCTTGAGCGGGCCATTGAGGATTCGCTGCCCCTCGTTGACGATGCCTTCCGGCGTTCTCCCGAGGCGCGGGATCTCTTCTTAGCCATCTGTCGGAACCGGGGGCGAGTGGCCCAGACCCTGAGCGAAATGCACGAGCTGGGCGTCCTGGGCCGCTACCTCCCCGAATTTGGGGCGCTGACCTGTCTGGTCCAGTATGACGTGTATCACAAGTACACTGCCGACCAGCACTCGCTCCTGGCCGCGGAGAATCTGGAGGCGCTGGCACCTGGCCGGTCGGCGGAGTCGGAAGGGATCGCTCAGGTCCTGACCGAAGTGGAGCGACCCGAGCTTTTGGTTTTGGGCATGCTGCTTCACGATATCGGCAAGGCCAAGGGACACGGGCACGCCGCCAAGGGGATTCCCCTCATCAAGGCGGTCGCCGAGCGTCTGAGCCTCGCCCCCCACGACGCGGCCACGCTGACCTTCCTCGTCGAGCATCACCTCCTGATGTCCCACGTGGCCCAGCGCCGGGACATCGACGACCCCAAGACCATCGAGTCCTTCGCCGCCGCGGTCCAGAACCCCCAGCGGCTGCGCATGCTCTACCTCCTGACCTTCGCTGACATGCGCGCCGTGGGGCCCGGCGTCTTGACTCAGTGGCGCGCCACCATCCTCTGGGAGCTCTACCAGCGCACGCTTGCCCACCTCACTGGCGGCGTACCCGAGCGGCCGAGCCGAGAGGCCGTAGCTGAGCGGGTGCTCGAGGAGCTCGCCGGCGAGCAGTCCCGGGCAGAAGTGGGAAAGCACCTGGCGGCCATGTCGGACCGTTATTGCTGGACAACGGGAGCCCAGCGAATCGCGTCCCATCTCAGGCTCATCGAGCAACTTGACGAGAAAGAGGAAGCCACCGATATTTTCCATCACCCGGAGCTGGGCTTTTCGGACCTGGTGGTGGTTACCCGGGATCGGCCAGGACTCTTCTCGCTGATCGCTGGCACCCTGGCTGCCAACGGGATCAATATTCTCTCGGCCCAGATCCACACTCGATCCGACGGGATCGCGATTGACACGTTTCAGGTCAACGACCCCTCCGGTGAGGCCGTCATGGCGGAAGCGCGCTGGGTCCGGATCCTCGGTGACCTGCGGAGAGTGATCCGGGGAGAACTCGCGGTGGAGGCGCTTCTGGCCGAGCGCCGGCCGCGCCGCCGGCGGGAGGAAGCCATCCTCGGCGCCGTCAAGGTGGCCCTGGATAACCACCTTTCAGATACCCACACGGTGGTGGAGATCAAAAGCCCTGACCGGGTCGGGCTCCTCTACCTGATCACCCGCACGCTCTCCGGCGAGGGGCTCGATATCAGCAGCGCGAGAATCGCGACAGAGATCGACCAAGCGTTCGACGTGTTCTATGTGACTGACCGCCACGGCAGGAAGGTGGAGGACCACGCGAC
>CAYFIG010000188.1:4612-4705 GCA_964342905.1 uncultured bacterium | reverse complement strand
GAGGTGCCAGGGCTGAGGGGGTTCATCCTCGACGTCGGGTGGGGGACCTATGGCTTCAAGGCTGGACCTGTCTCGGGCAAGCGGATCGCGGAG
>CAYFIG010000188.1:2998-4602 GCA_964342905.1 uncultured bacterium | reverse complement strand
GGGAAAAAGCAGCAGCGGCAGTCTCCCACTGAGGTGGACGCCGAGACGCAGATCGTCGCCCTGTGTTAATGACTCGGAGGGGATCGCCATGACACCGAACGAGGTCAAGGAGCGGCTCAAGAAGGACAAGGTGGACTACATCCTGGCCCAGTACGTGGACCTCCACGGCACGCCGCGCTGCAAGGGGATCCCGGCGCGCGCCTTCGACGCCTTTCTCGCGGGCAGCGCCGGGTTCGCGGGCGCCGCGGTCTGGGGGATGGGGCAGGGCCCCCACTCCCATGACATGATCGCGGTCCCTGACCTCGCCAGTTACACGCTTGTCCCCTGGGAGGAGGGGGTTGCCCGCTTCGCCTGCGACATCCAGGTGGACGGCAAGGAGTGGCCCTACTCCGCGCGAACAGCTCTCAGACGCGCTGTGGCAGAGCTCAGGCGCGAGGGCTACACGATGATGGTGGGGGTTGAGGCCGAGCACTTTCTGGTCCAGCGGAAGGAGGACGGCTCTGTTGCGCTCTTCGACCCCGACCGCATCGACACCATGGCCAAGCCCTGCTACGACTTCAAGAGCCTGGCGGCCAACATGGGCTACCTCCGCACTCTCGTCCGGTACATGGAACAGCTCGGCTGGGAACCCTACGCGTCCGACCACGAGGATGCCAACGCCCAGTTCGAGATCAACTGGCGCTACGCCGAGGCCCTCACGACGGCTGACCGGTACACCTTCTTCAAGATGATGACGAGCCAGGTGGCCCGGCGCTTTGGCGCTGTCGCCACCCACATGCCCAAGCCCTTTGCCCACCTCACGGGAAGCGGGAGCCACTTCCACTTCTCACTCTGGGATCCCGAGGGAAAGCGAAACCTTTTTCTCGATGAGAAGGACCGGCGGGGGCTCGGGATGTCCCAGTTTGCCTACCACTTCCTGGGCGGTCTCATCGCCCACGCCCGGGCCCTCACGTGCGTGGTGGCCCCCACGGTCAACGACTACAAACGGCTCTCCGTGGGGGAGTTCCTGACTGGCGCTGCGTCAGGCTTCACGTGGACCCCGGCCTGCATTAGCTATGGAGACAACAACCGGACCCAGATGTTCAGGACCCCTGAACCCGGACGCTTCGAGTGCCGGGTCGTGTCAGGAGCGGTGAATCCTTATCTCGGGATGGCAGCGTTTGTCCGGGCCGGGCTGGATGGAATCCGGCGGAAACTAGATCCCGGCGAGCCGAACCTCGGCAACCTCTACGAGCTCTCGCTGGAGGAGGTCAAGGCGCGCAAGCTTCAGTTCATTCCCCAGAGCCTGCCCGAGGCGCTCCAGGCCCTCGAGGAGGACGACGTGGTTCAATCGGCTTTAGGTGCCGAATTGACGCAGGAATTCTTAAAAGTCAAGCGTCAGGAGTGGGTGCGCTATCATAACGCGGTGAGCAAGTGGGAACTCGATACCTACCTCACGCTCTTTTAGCCGTTCGGGAGTTCCTGAACCTCGACGGGCGCATCCCGCCCGAGGCACGCAAGATGCCGGAGGCGCGGGGACATGCCATGAAGGTCTTGGAGAGGACGCCATGAGGGAGGGGAGGATGACGGGAGTGACGCTGCCGACGGAGACAGTTTTTGTCCTG
>CAYFIG010000188.1:0-2988 GCA_964342905.1 uncultured bacterium | reverse complement strand
CGCGGTGAGCAAGTGGGAACTCGATACCTACCTCACGCTCTTTTAAGGGAGGGGAGGGTGACGGGAGTGACGCTGCCGACGGAGACGGTTTTTGTCCTCGAGACCTCGCCGATCAAATTCGGCCTGGGCGCCACGGACGAGCTTGGCTACGACGACGGTCGGTGGGGCCGAGGTGCTCCCGCGAACCCTCGTGGCGCTCATGCGGGACGTGGGGATCGCCAACGGGCTGGAGGCGCTCGGCTATACGGAGGCGGACATCCCGGCCTTGATCGAGGCGACGCTGATGCAGCCCAGGCTCCTGGCGGGAGCCCCGCGCTCTGTCGGGGCCTCCGACCTGGAGCGGATTCTCCGAGAGGCCATGCGATACTGGGAAGGTGAGCCCTAAGTTTCTCTCACTCCTGACTGCCGAGCACTTGAAGGACATGACCGCTCTCGACGTTGGTTGCGGGACCGGGCAGCTTGCCATCACCCTCGCCCCGCTCTGTCGCCGGGTGATCGGCATTGACCGGGATGCCGAGGTGATCCTGAAGGCGCGAGAGCGCGCCTCAGCCCTCGGGTTCGACAACGCGGAGTTTGTGGTCGCTGACGCGGAGGGCGACGAATACACCCGCTGGGCTCCCCAGCTTGTCGCATCCCACCTCTGCATGTCCCCTGAGATCATTGCCCGAGCCGGCCGGGCCTTGGGGCCGGGAGAACTGTTCGTCTTCGTCTGCTTTCACGTGGACCAGTGGAAAGAGACAGGAGTAATCTCTCGGTTTGCCCTCGATGAAGGAGAGCTTCGCGCCCTGCTCGTCAATCATGGCCTTTCGGTTGAGCACCTGGAAGTGGAGCGCGAGGTGCGTCAGTTCGGTTCGGCCGAGGAGGCGCTCGGCCAAGCGGCAGGACTTAGGGCCAAGTGGGAGAGCGATCGCCGGTGGCAGCGCTACATCAAGTTCGTGGAGGGCGGCGGCCGCACGCTGACACGGAGCCACCTCATTGTCAAAGCGAGGCGGCGATGATCCTCACCCAGCTCGCGCTCACTGAGGTCGTGAAGGCCAAGGCCCTCGAGTTGGGCTTCGACCTGGTGGCGATCGGCCCTGCCGATCCTCCCGCACACGGCTCCGCGTTCGATGCGTGGCTCGCCGCCGGCTACGCTGGGACCATGGAGTACCTCGCCCGGGGCCGGGCCAAACGGTTGGACCTCCAACAGATCCTGCCAGGGGCTCGCTCGGTGATCGCCATTGCGCTCAATTACTACCAGGGCGAGCCTGGAGAGGCTCACGGATGGGCTTCGGTCGCTCGGTACGCGTGGGGACGCGACTACCATGAGGTGATGACGCCGCGGCTTGAGAAGCTCCTGGCGTTCCTTCAGGAGGCGCGGGGCCCCGAGGTGAGCGGGAAGATCTACGTAGACACGGGTCCCGTTCTCGAACGCGACCTGGCGGCGAGGGCAGGGCTCGGGTGGATCGGAAAGAACACGAACCTGCTCCATCCCCGGCTCGGCTCCTTCTTCTTCATCGGCGTGATCCTCACCACGGCCGAGCTCACGTTCGACTCCCCGCTGCCCGATCGCTGCGGGAGCTGTCGCGCCTGCCTGGATGTCTGTCCCACTCAGGCGTTCGTCGCCCCGTATGTCCTGGATGCTCGCCGCTGCATCGCGTACCTCACCATCGAACACAAAGGGCCGACCCCGGAGGAGCTTCGGAAGGAGGTAGGGGAATGGATTTTCGGCTGCGATCTTTGCCAGACCGTCTGTCCATGGAACCGCCACGCGCCTGAGACGCGCGAGCCGGCTTTCTACCCTACCCAGCGGCTTCCTGAATTCAGCGAGCTGCTGGCGCTAGACGATGCGGACTTTAGACGGCGCTTCGCCGGCACGCCGCTCAGGCGTCCCAAGCGGCGGGGATTTCTCAGAAACGTGGTTGTGGCGCTCGGCAACCGGCGTGATCCGGAAACGGTCCCCGCGCTCAGCCGGGCGCTTGCTGACGCGGAACCGCTCGTGCGGCAACACGCGGCATGGGCCCTGGGGCAGATCAACACCGCGGAGGCCCGAGCGGCCCTGAGCGGGGAAGGAGGGAGTGCATCATGACGATTAATCCGTCAACCGACGCCCTGGTGATCGTGGATGTTCAGAATGACTTCTGCCCGGGGGGATCGCTGGCTGTCCCCGACGGCGACAAGGTCGTGCCGCTGCTGAACCGGTACATCGATCGCTTTGCCGCGCTCAAAGGCCTGATCTTCGCCTCCCGGGACTGGCACCCGGCCGTGACCAAGCACTTCAAGGCCTACGGTGGAGTCTGGCCGCCCCACTGCGTTCAGGGGACCAAGGGAGCCGAGTTCCATGCCGACCTCAAGCTCCCGGGCGATACCGTGATCGTCTCCAAGGGAATGGATCCCGAGGCGGACGCCTATTCGTGCTTCCAGGCCGAAGACTTGAACGGGATGCCGTTCGCCGCAGCGCTCGGCGAAGGGAGCGTTCAGCGCCTCTTCGTGGGCGGGCTCGCCACTGACTACTGCGTGAAGGCCACCGTGTTGGATGCCCTCAAGGAGGGATTCCGGGTCGTGGTGCTCGAGGACGCGATCCGGGCCGTGGATGTAAACCCGGGGGACGGCGCCAAGGCCGTCGAAGAAATGAAGGCTGCCGGCGCAACGTTGGCCAGACTCTCCGACTTGTAATGCTCCAGATCAAACGGCTGGACCATTTCGGGGTGGATGTGGCTGACCTCACGCGCGCCGAGGGCTTCTATACGGGTCTCCTCGGGATGTCCGTGGAGATGCGCCTCCCGGATCAGCTCCTGCTCCGCTACGGTGGCGGTAGCCTGGCGCTATTCTTCAAACCCGACCGAGCTCCCGGCCCCCGCGAGATCATCGACAATCCGCTCGGGAAGAGCCACCACGCTTTCGAGGTCTCATGGGAAGACCTCCAAGCCGCCCGCCGCCTCTTCGCCGAGCAAGGGATCCCCCACCACGCTCCCATCAACTGGGGAGACCATGAGTGTCTCTACTTCC
>CAYFIG010000187.1:4465-4708 GCA_964342905.1 uncultured bacterium | reverse complement strand
GCGGGGTGGGTTGCTCGTCCGGTTCCTCGCCGCCTCGGCGCCCGCGCTTCAGGCCACGTGTGGGCGGCTCTGGGCGGTTGCTCGCCGCGCGTTGCTGGATCGGGACCCTCCAGATCTTCGCAAACCATGAGCCGCGGAGTTTCCAGCTTCGACCAGCTCGTGGCCGAGGCGCTGCCCGGCCTCGTGCGGGACCTCCTGGCCACCGAGCAGCGCGAACGCCGCGGAGAAGATGCCGGAGCCGAC
>CAYFIG010000187.1:3202-4455 GCA_964342905.1 uncultured bacterium | reverse complement strand
TGCAGCGCCCGCTCCTCGCCCTCGTTTTGGAGGCCACCGGAGGGAATCAGCTCCGGGCCGCCAGGCTCCTTGGCATTAACCGCAACACCCTCAGAAGGCGCCTCCGCCTCCTTCGTCTCGCAGTGCCCCGGCAGCGTCGGACTGCCGTCGCCTAGCTCGGCGCGTTTTGAATGAAGCTCGCTTGACCGCGCGAGCGGAATGAGCTGACAATGGATGGCTGTCATGACGCGGTTTCCCACCATCACCGGCGAGGCTCTCGAGGCGCTTCGAAGGCGCATCGGCCAGCCTGTCCCGCGTCCTCAGCCGTACATCGAGGTGGCGACGCGGGACGCCATCCGCCACTGGGCCCATGGCATCGGCGACCGGAACCCGCTCTGGACCGATCCCGACTACGCTGCCAAGAGCTGCTGGGGTGTGATCTTGGCACCCCCGACGATTCTCTACGCCATGGACCGAATCGTTTCAGGCTATGTGGGCGGCCTGCCGGGGATTCACGCCATGTTCGCGGGAACCGATTTCCGCTGGCGGCTCCCCATCCGGGAGGGGGACCGCATCGTCGGGGAGAGCGTGCTCCTGGACCTGACGGAGAAGCCCTCGGCCTTTGCCAAGCGGGCCATCCAGCAAACGTACCGAACCACCTTCAGAAACCAGAACGGCGAGGTCGTGGCTGACGCTGACTCCTGGTGCTTCAGGACTGAGCGCGACACCGCGCGGGAGCGTGGGAAGTACCGGGAGCGAGAGCCGCACCGCTACACCAAGGCCGAGATCGAGTCAATCCGGAAGGCCTACGCCGAGGAGGAGATCCGTGGTGCCACCCCGCGCTGCTGGGAGGATGTCCGGGTTGGCGACGCGCTCCCCCCGGTGGTGAAGGGCCCGCTCACCGTCACATCAGTGATCGCGTTTATCCAGGGATGGGGGAGCCTCTATATCAGGGCCCACGGGCTCGCCTTCGAGATGTTCGAGCGCCATCCGGCTCTGGCCATCGACAACGCCTTCGGCGTCCCCGAACCTCCCGAGCGGGTCCACTGGGATGAGCCCTTCGCCCAGGCGGTGGGTGTGCCCGGCGCCTACGACTATGGTCCCGAGCGGGTGGCCTGGCTCGGCCACCTGGTGACGAACTGGATGGGGGATGACGGTGTGCTCAAGCGCTTGAACATCCAGGTGCGCCGGCATAACCTGATCGGCGACACGACCTGGTGCCGGGGCCGGGTGACGGGCAAACCGGAGGAGAACGGCGAAGCTCTGGTGGAGCT
>CAYFIG010000187.1:0-3192 GCA_964342905.1 uncultured bacterium | reverse complement strand
TTCGGCTGAGAACCAGCGAGGAGAGATCACGGCCCGGGGGAGCGCGAGGGTGACTCTCCCGCGGCGGGGACGTTAGCGCGATTCGATGGGGCCCCTGACCGGCCTTCGCGTGGTGGAGGTCGGAGAGTTTATCTCGGCTCCGTACGCCGGCAAGTGCTTCGCCGATTTAGGCGCCGAGGTGATCAAGGTGGAGCGGCCTGGCGGTGAGTGGGCCCGGCATCATGGTCCCTTCCTCAACGACGAGCCGCATCCCGAGCGAAGCGGTCTCTTCCTCCTGCTCAACACCAGTAAGCTAGGGATCACGCTCGACCTCCATCGCGAAGCGGGCGGGGAAATCCTCGATCGGCTCCTGGCCCAAGCCGACCTGCTGATTGAGAATCTCCATCCTGATGACGCTCACGCCCTCGGGCTCGCCCCCGAGGTCGTGGCCCACCGTTTCCCCCGGCTGGTCCATGTTTCCATCACCTGTTTCGGCCACCGGAGTCTGTGGCGAAGCTGGCGGGGCCATGCCCTCCAGGCCGGAGCTGCTGGCGGCGCCAGCGTGGTGATCGGTGAGCCAGGGCGCGCGCCCCTTCCGTTCCCAGCCTCTCAGCCCGACTACGCGGGCGGAATCAACGGAGCGTGCGGCGGGATTCTTGCGTTGCTTGCGCGGGAAAAGACCGGCCGCGGCCAGCACGTGGATGTGGCCACGACCGAAGCGATGGCCTTTTACGGCGGGATTACGTCGCCGCTTTACACTGAGACCGGCCTTCCCTGGCGTCGCTCTGGCCACCGCGCCTCGGGATCGGGGGGCTACTACCCCTATACGATTCTCCCAACCAAGGACGGATACCTCTGTCTGATCACCCGATCCGGCCACCCCTGGAAGCGCTTTCTGGACGCACTGGGAAACCCTGCATGGACCCGGGACCCGCGCTACCGAGACCGGGCCGCGATGGGGCGCGAGTATCCGGACGAGGTGGACGCCCTCCTAGTTCCCTACCTGAGGGCGCACACCAGCGCCGAACTCCAGGAGCTCTGCCGGCGCCACGCGATTCCGTTCGCACCGGTCCGCACGATCGAGGAGGTGATCGAGTGCCCCCAGCTCGCCGCCCGCGAGTTCTTCGTCCAGATCGCGCGGGCTGAGGTCGGACCGCTGACGTATCCGGGGGCGCCATGGAAGTTTTCGCGGACCCCGTGGCGGGTCCTCAGGCCGGCTCCGCTCCTGGGCGAGCACACCGACCTTGTACTGGAACGCCTCGGGCTCTCGCTCGCCGACATTGCCTCCCTTCGCCAGGAAGGGATCGTCTGATGAGACCGCTCGAAGGGATTCGGGTGGTGGACTTCGGCTGGGTCGCTGTCGGGCCGGTGCTCTCGAGCCTCTTGGCTGAGTTCGGAGCCGAGGTGATCAAAGTCGAGTCCTCGCGCCGGCTGGATTACTCCCGCCTGATCCCCACTCCCCTGAGCGAGGATGAGAAGATTTCGGAGGCGCTTCTCTCTCGCGCTGATGAGATCGACCGGGTGCCGCTCTTCCACCAGTACAACCGGGGAAAGCTCGGGATCACCGTAGACCTCCGCCATCCGAGAGCCCCGGAGCTGCTGAAGCGCCTCGTGGCCAAGAGCGACGTGGTGGTTGAGAACTTCTCCCCTCGGGTGCTCCGGGAGGTGGGGCTCGACTATCCAGCGCTGGCCCAAGTCAAGCCTGACCTCATCATGATCTCCTGCTCGGCAGCGGGGCAGGGAGGACCGTGGGAGACGGTCAGGACGTTCGCGCCGTCCCTCTCGAGCCTTGCCGGTCTGGAGCGGCTGATCGGCTACCCGGGGGAGCGGTGCCTTGGGGCCCTCACCTTCGGCTACGCCGATCCCTCCAACGCTCATCACGGGCTCTTCGCGGTCCTGGCCGCACTCTGGCACCGGGAGCGCACGGGCGAGGGGCAGTGGATCGACATGAGCCAGCTGGAGGCGACGGTGGGGCTCGTGGGTGAGGCCTTGATGGACTACGTCATGAACGGGCGGGTGTGGGACACCCAAGGGGCGTCCCACGCGAGCCTGGCGCCACACGGGATCTACCCGTGCCGCGGGGAGGACGAGTGGGTGGCGCTTGCGTGTCAGACCGAGACCGAGTGGCAAAGACTCTGTCAGGTGATGGATGACCCGGCCTGGTGCCGAGAGCGTCGATTCGTGGACCTCCCGAGCCGCCGGAACAACCGCGAGGCCCTGGATCGGCTCATCGCTGAGTGGACCCGAACCTTGAGTGCCGCTGAGGCCGCCTCGCGATGCCAAGCCGTCGGGGTCCCTGCCTCGCCTGTCCTTGGCCTCGAGGCTCATAGCTCCCACCCCTATTTCCAGGCCCGCGGAACGCTGACCTCAGTCTCGCATCCCGTCCTGGGGTCGCTGGCCCTCTACACATCGCCCATCAAGCTCGATGCCACCCCGGGGGAGATCCAGCGGCCGGCGCCGTGCCTCGGAGAAGATAACCAGCGAATCTTCAGGGATCTCCTCGGGCTTGCCCCCGACGAGATCGAGCGGCTTCGGGCTGACGGGCTCCTGCGGTAGAGGACTTGGGCTTGCGCGCGGTCGCTGCCTCTGACATCATATTTTCGTGAAGAGGTTACTGTTGGCCATGACGCTCGGGCTGGCAGCGGGCCTGGCCCTGTTCCCCGTGGCATCGGGCTGGGCTCAGCCGGGGCAGGTTGAGATTACCGCCCCACCGCCCGAACGGGTGAGACCTCCCGAGTTGGTCCTTCCCGGCCAACCACCTGAGGTCACTCATCCTCGCGAGGCTGACTTCAGGCCGGATAATATCCGCACGCGTCATGACCCGGCCTTCATCGCTCCCTTCACCACCACGGTGCGGACCGGTCCCAACACAGCGGTCCGGGTCGGTCTCTCCGGTTGGACTGCGCCGCCGGGGCGCGGCGACCTCATCATGGCCCGCGAGACCCCCGGCTGGTTCGCCCTGGGCTTGACGATTGTCTGGGGCATTTCGGTGGAGCCCGAGAAGCCCACAGCCGCTCCTGCCCCTCGCACCCCGCCTCGCTAGCCGTGGCTGCTCCCGTCTGGCCGGCGGGCAATCGCTCGGCCTGCGCGTTCACCTTTGATCTGGACGCCGAGAGCCTCTGGCTCGCCCGTGGCACGGAAGAGCCGGTGACGCTCTCCCAGGGGCGCTTCGGCCCTGTCGAAGCCCTGCCGCGCGTCCTGGAGCTCCTCCGG
>CAYFIG010000186.1:0-4709 GCA_964342905.1 uncultured bacterium | reverse complement strand
GATTCCGCCCCCGCCCACCATTGCCGACGGCATCCGGAACCTCTCCCCAGGCGAGCTCACCTTCCCGATCCTCCGGAAGAACGTAGCGGAAATCCTCCTGGTTTCCGACGCGGAAATCGTCGAGGCAGTCCGCTTCCTTCTCTTCCGGGCCAAGCTCCTGGTGGAACCCACCGGCGCCGTGCCCGCTGCGGCCCTCCTGGCGGGCAAGCTCAAGCTCGATCGCGGCGCCAGTGTCGGGGTGATTCTCTCGGGTGGGAACGTCGATCCAGCGCTCTTGGCCGAGGTGATCCGCGTCCGCTAGCGTGACGTTTCGAGCGAGGGCTTCGCGCGACGTTGGCCTGAAGCTCTTGCGCGAAGATCAGAGCACTCCGACCCGGTTCCGGCCGAGTCGCTTGGCCTCGTAGAGCGCTTTGTCAGCCGCGGGAATGAGGTCCTGGCCTGAGGCGGCGTCATCCGGGAGGCCCGCCACCCCCAGGCTCACCGTGAGCCGCCTGTACGCGAACTCGTGCGCTTCGATGACCTCCCTGATGCGCTGCGCATACGCGACGGCTCCGGCTTTCGGGGTGTCCACGAGGAGCACTGCGAACTCGTCTCCCCCGTAGCGGGTGATCACGGTAAAATTCCTGGAGTGCATCAGCAGGAGCCGGGAAACCTCCTTGAGCGCTTCGTCTCCGGCGCCGTGCCCGAACTGGTCATTGATTTCCTTGAAGTGGTCGAGATCGATGAGGAGCAGCGAGATCGGCTGTCCGAAGCGTTTGTGGCGCTTGGACTCCTCGTCGATTCGGAGTATGAAGTGCCGCCGGTTATAGACGCCCGTTAGGCCGTCCTTAAACGAGAGGTCCTCGAGCTGCGTGTTCCGGATGGCGACCGCCGCCTGGGAGGCGAGTGAGCTCACCAGATCTCCGTATTCGGGATCGAACGGCACGGCCTCGTTCTGCGCGTCCAGCGCGTTGATCAGCTCCAAAACACCGAGGACCACTCCCGAGGGATCCTGGAGGGGGACGACGAGGACCGATCGGGTCCGATATTCAGTCTTGGCGTCGAACGCCCGGTTGAAGGTATAGGGACGCTCCGGAGAAATCTCGTACGCGTCAGGGAGGTTGACGACTTCGCCTGTGAGGGCGACGTAGCCGGCCAGGCTCGTCTCGCTCAGGGGCAGGGGCTCGGCCTGCAGCCGCCGTCGCATCTCTATCTGCCCGAGCCGCTGGGCCAGCAGGTCGTTCTGAACCACTATGAATCGGAGCTGCCCCCCTTCGCGAAGAAACAGGGTGCCTCCCTCGGCGCGCGTGAACCGGCGGGCCTCGAGCAGGATCCGTTCGAGAAGCACAGAGAGGTCCCGCTCGCTCGTCAGGGCAATCCCGATCTGGATCAGCTCTTTCAAGAGCTGGGGAAGCTCGTCCGGCCGAATCATCCGTTCATCGTCGCAGGCGGAACGTCCAAAAAGGCCTGGAACTCCTTGGCAACCCGCTCGGAAAGCGCTTTAAACCCTACTCCAGCCCTGGTCTCCTCGTCGACCCTCTGGGCTCGACGAACCGCTCCTTCCAGCGTGACCGGCGTGGGGCTCTGAGGAAGCTTGAAGGACACCGTGACGGTCTCGCCCACCGAGAGTGCCAGTGCCGTAGCGAGACCGCAGCCAGCCATGCTCAAGTCCGTGATCGTTCCCGCGCTTCTCGGCCCAGGGGCTCCCGTCTCAGGCGAAAATCGAGCAATCTCCGCCGGGATCGAAGTCTCGCGACGCGGATATCGTCGTAGGGAGAGACCTTCCAGATCCAGGATCTCTTCTAAGGCTTTCACGTATCCCTTTTGCCATTCCACGGGGTCCATCCCCGACCCTCCCCTGCGCCGTAAATCCTCCAGGACGGCCCGAGCGCAGACCAGCTTGGCCAGCACGGTTTCTCGCAGGGAACTCGCCATGGATTCTCCCTTGCCCTTGCGATTCACTCAACTTGACGTCGCAAACTTGTTGCCACTCTATGTCGTTCCCCGAATCTGGTCAAGTTGCCTCCCACCTCGATCTCCGTAGAGCCCTAGCTCGCCATCACGGTTCGCCCTTCGGCCCATTGCCTGAGGGCGGCGATCTCTTCCTGCCGGGTCACCGAGAGAGGCTTGGTGGCCTGGAGCTCCTCGACGAGGAGATGGGTCCTGAGGTCGGTGCCGTGGGAGAAGGCGGTGTAGAGAGCAGAGACGACGGCCGCTTCGATCTCAGCCCCGCTGAACCCCTCTGACCTTTCCGCCAGCGTGTCGAGATCGAAGGCCGAAGGGTCCCGCTTCCGCTTTTTCAGGTGGATGGAGAAGATCTCCTTCCGCTCCTCCCGGCCCGGGAGATCGAGGAAGAAGATCTCGTCGAAGCGCCCCTTCCGCGTCAGCTCCGGCGGAAGCTGCGAAAGCTGGGGGGCCATTCGCTCGGCCATTGCCAGGGCTTTGTCCAGGTTCTTCTCCGACTCCCCGATGAACTTATCGTAGAGCCGTCCCGGCTCAAGCTTGAGAAACGGCAGGCCCCACGCTTTGGCTACGGCCTTAGCGGCGAGACTCTTGCCGCACCCTGCACGCCCAACAGGAGGATCCCCTTCGGTGGGGAGATGCCGAAGCGCCTGGCTTCGGGCTCGAAGGCTTTCCGCCGCTTCTCCAGCCACTGCTTGAGGTTCTGAAGCCCCCCGACCTCGGCCATGTCCTCGGGAGGGGAGTACTCCAGGATCCCCTCCTTTCCCAGCAGCTCCTTCTTGATTTCGACGATCAGCCCCAGGTCGTCTCGAGTTAAGGCCAGGTCGTCAAGGACCGCTCGGGTCATGGCCCGCTCCGCCTCGAAGAGGGTGAACCCCTTGAGCCCTTCCACCAGCCGGTCGAATTCCGCGTCGGTAAGCTCGACCTTGATCTTATGCTGGCGCGAGAGGCGACTCACGACGCTCTTGGCAAACTGCTTCAGCTCTTCTGCGGTCGGGAGGTCCAGCTTGAAGAAGGCCGCGAGCTTCGCCAGCTCGACAGGAAGATTGATCTGTGGGGCCGAGAGGACAAGGGCCCTTCGATCCCTTCCGAAGGACCGGGCGAGGTCCTGGAGCTTGCGCACCACCTCCGCCTCACCCAGATATCGATGGAGGTCTTTGAACAGGTAAATCCCGTCGGTGTTCATCGCAGCCACATTGTTCAGAGCTCTGACGGGACGCTGGGTGTCGTAGATCGCGGTGGTTGAGCCGATGCGTGCCAGCCCTTCAGTGATGGTCCAGACGAAGAAGAAGACCTCGAGCTTCACCGCGATCCGTTGGAGGGCATCCTCGAGGCGCTCCTCTTCGTAGGTCTCGACGGCGATGATCGGGTAGCGGGAGCGGATGAGAAGCTCAAGGTCCTTCAACGCTTCCATGACCCCTCACGCTCGGTTGAATGGCCCTCATCATACCAAAGGAAGAGCCCCACTCGACTGTCAAAGAGCTTTCCCCCTTGACGCTGGACGACCGTCCCGGTCAGGATGGCAAACAGGGAGACGCGCCGGTGAACTGTCCAAGGTGTCTGATGCGCTTGGACGAGATCTACGCCCCTGAGGGAGTCCTGGTGGATTTCTGTCGAAGCTGTAAAGGGAGCTGGTACGACAAGGGCGAGCTCCTCTTCCTCGGGTCGCCCGATCTCAGCGTCGACCGTTGCCCCACCTGTAGGGGCCTGTGGCTCGACGCCGGGGAAAGAGCGAAGCTGGCCGAGATCGCCTCGACGAAGCTGGCCATCCCGTCGGATCGGGCCGCCGTGGATGGGCGTGATGGTAGTCGGAGGGTAGCTTCGCCTCGGAGCTCACCGCCTGTGGAAGGCGGGAATGACCTCTTCGGCCAGACGCTGGAGCTGCTCCAACATGAGGTCGGGTGGGCAGAGGGGGCGGAGGATAAACTTGGAGCCGCCTCCGGCGACGTATTCCTCGATCTTCCGCGCGATGACCTCCGGGGGCCCGAACGCGGTGCAGGCGGCCAACGTGGCTTCGTCCACGCGGCTTCTCGGGATGTAGGGGTCAGCCAGCTTCAGTGCGGCGGCGGGCGAGTCGGCGAACGCGTAGTTGATGACCGCGCCGAAGTGATCGATCGGCACCTCGCGCCCGGCTTCCTTGGCGTAGCGTTGGACCTCGGCCACGCCCCGCGCGAACTCTATCGGGGTGGCAAAGGAGGGAATCCAGCCATCGCCAAGCCGGCCCGTCCGGCGCAGCGCAGCCTCGCTCTTGCCGCCGATCCAGATCGGGGGCGGAGTCTGCACCGGCTTGGGGAGAATGCTCACGCGCTCCAGGCGATAGAACTCTCCCTGGAACGTCACCTGGTCCTCAAGCCAGAGTCGGCGGATGATCTCGATGGCCTCGTCGGTGCGCCGGCCGCGTTCTTTGAACGGCACCCCTGAGGCCTCGAACTCCCGCGGCAGCTCGACCCCGATCCCGACGGCCGGGAGGAGCCGGCCGCCCGAGAGATAATCGATCGTCGCCAGCTCTTTGGCGACCACCACCGGCGTCCGGAATGGAAGGACGAGGACGCTCGGGCCAAACTTGATCCGCTGGGTGCGCGCCGCGACCGCGGCCAGCGTGGTCAGCGGCTCGAGCACCGGGATCGGCGAGGAAAGCCGCTCGGAAAGCCAGAGCGAGTCAATGCCGGAGCTCTCGCAGAGATCGGCGAGCTTCCAGAGAAAGGCTGCGCCGTCGGCGCCAGACGGCCACGGCCCGGGCATGATCCCGATCCGGTACTTGATCTCCA
>CAYFIG010000185.1:0-4736 GCA_964342905.1 uncultured bacterium | reverse complement strand
ATCTTTCCCTTCACGCGGAGTGGCACTGCCAGCGCGGCGCGGTTCCCCGACGCGACAACGCGGTGGCGCATGTCGTCCGTGAAGCCGATGCCTGGATCGCTCGGCGCGTCCCGGGACCAGACCGGGACACCTTCGGCCACGGCGCACCCCGTCACCCCCCCGCTCTCGGAGGACAACACGTGCCCCGGCTCGAAGTAGTCGCGGGAGGGGCCCGCTGAGGCAATGCACAAGAGAGAGCCGTCGTGCTGGACCAGCCGAAGAACGGAGGACTGGACGCCGAAGAGTGGGAGCACGCTTTCCACGATCCGCTCGCCGACGGCCGCGACGTCGAGGCTCTCCGTTAGCGTGCGTGCCACCCGCGCCAGCTCTTCAGCCTCCCGCCGCCGGCCGGTCGCCTCGGCATACAGTCGGGCGTTCTCCAGGGCCAGGGCCGCCTGGTCAGCGAACGCCTGAGCGAGCCGGATCTCTTCAGCGTCGAACATGCGTCCCGCCCGGTCTCCGACGCCGAGGGCACCGATCACCGTGTCCTTGATGACGAGTGGCACAGCGAGTACGGCGCGATACGAAGCCTGCTCGATGCGCTCCCGCTGCTCTGGCGTGAGCGTCACCCGGGAATCGCTCAAGAGGTCCGGCGTGACCACCGGGCGCTTCTCACCCACGGCGATCCCCGAGACGCCAGTTCCACGCGGGAACACCAGCTTCTGGCCGAAAGTCGGCCCCACGTCGCCGGAGATGGCCACTTCCACCAGATCCTCAGACTCAGGCTCCAGCTGATAGAGGGCAGCGGCAAATGTACCGAGCAGGGCCCGGATGCTGTCTGCAATCCGTTGGCCCACCTCCTCAGGATCCAACGACTGAGAGATGAGGCGCCCAACATCGGCCAGGCTCTCCGCCGCTCGCCGGCGCCGCTCCGTCTCCTCGTAGAGGTGGGCGTTCTGGATGGCGATGGCGGCCTGGTCTGCCAGCAGGCCCATGAGCTCTTTTTCCTCAGGGGTGAACGGGCGCCGGTTGCCGAAGAGGATGGCCAGGACACCCACGACGCGGTCGCCTGTGATCAGCGGAATTCCGGCGAACGCATGAAGACCGAGCTCCTTCGCCATCCGCTGGTTCAGCGTACGGGAGTCCTGCTGGATGTCCAGGATGTACTCCGGCGCCCGCGACTCAAAGATTCTGCCGACCAACCCGCCCCCATACGGGAGAGCGGAGAAGTCGGTCATCCATCGCTCAGACTTAGGATCGCCCCCGAAGCTTCCCTGAGCCCGAAGGACTCGGCCTACGGGATCATCGACCCACACACGCGCCACCTTCGCTTCCAGAAGGGTTACCGCTGCCTTGGCAACCGAGTTAAAGACCGCCTGGCTTTCTTTAGCAGAGGTGATGAACCGGGTGAGCGAGCTGAGCACCGTAAGTTTTTGGGCGCGTTCCTCCGCCCGCTGATAGAGGTGGGCGTTTTGAAGCGCCAAGGCCGCCTGGTCAGCGAACGCCGACGCGAGGTGCTGCTCGTCCTCGGTGAAGTGGTGGATGTCCCGGCGGAACACGATGAGGGCCCCCATGACAGACCCGTCCACGAGGAGCGGGACGGATAGTAGAGAGCGAAGCCCGCTCTGCTTCGCAAGGTCTGGGTAGAGAACCCGCGGGTCGTTGTAGAGATCCTCGCTCTGAACCGGGCGTCGCTCCTTCACCGCCCGCCCCGTAATCCCCTCACCAACCTTGAGCCGGAGCTGCCGGAGCACCTCCTCCGCCAGATCCAGGCTCGCGGCCGAGCGGAGCTCCTCGGTCAGAGGATCCAGAGTCATGAGCCCGCAGGACGCCACGCCGAGGACCTCCCGGGCTTGCTCGAGAATCTCCCCGATGGTCGCTCCCACGTCCAGGCTCCGGCCCACGGCCCGGCTGGCTCCCAGGAGAGCCTGGAACTGGTGAGCCGCGGTGACTTTGTCTTGAAGAAGGTCCCAGAAGAAGCGAAGGCTCCCCGCCCCGATGACCTCGACGCCGGGTGGCTTGGCGCGAAGGAGGTCGTTCAGCACGGCCGGTTGCCCTGTGACCTCAAGGACAAGGTCCACGGGGTAGGTAAAGACGTCCAGGTGGTGAACGGCGGTGGGGATCCCGAGGGCCCTGGCTTTACCGAGGGCGGGGGCTTCCCCCTTGGGGTCAACGACAACGGCGACCTTCCCGGCAGGCCAGTTGAGGAGGAGGTCAAGGAGGGCTGACCCGCCCTTCCCACCCCCGACCAGGCCGATGCTTACTTGACCGTTAGATTGCCGTGCCATTCTGTCAGTTCGCCCTAGTGAAATATAACCAGTATAGGCCGTTTACAGAGAAGGACTAGTGGTCTCGATGGCCGGGTACTTCCGGCGAGAAGAGAATACGCTCAGGGGCCGAAGAGGCGGGCGGCGTTCTCGAAGGCGATCTGTTCGGCGACGTCGCGGGGGAGCTGGCGGAGCCACGCGCGCACGTCGTCGAGGTAGCCGGGCAGGGCCTCCCAGCGCTGGGGGACCCAGGTGTCTGTGCCCACCATGAAGCGCTCCCGGTGGCGGAGGAAGAGAGCGCGCCAGGCCGGGTCGAGCTGGCCGCCTGGCGCCACGTCGGTGCGCAGCGCAAGCTCGACCCAGAGGGTCGGATAGCGATCGAGCAGTTGTCCCACCACGTCCGGGCCTGCCGACATTCCCGCATGGGCCCAGAGGATCTTCACTTTTGGATTCAGGGCCAGAAGCTCCTCCACGGCCCGGTCATCAGAGTGGGCGTGAAGGATCAGGTTCTTCTGGACCGCCAGCTCGACGAGCCGCTTGATCACGGGCGTGTTGGTCTCGCCGCCGGAGAGGTGGAACTCGCCGATCCCCTTGTAAATGCCCTTCTGAAGTCGTTCCACCACATAGGCGAGCACGGCCGGATCCTGATACCAACTGCCCATGTCCCCGCGCGTGCGGTAGGGGCGAAGGATCGGAACGATGCGCCGAGGAGCTTTCGCATAGAGCTTGAGCGTGCCGTCGTCTGGAGTGCTGGATACGAGGGCCCGCTTGACCCCGGCCTTGTCCAGGATCGCGAGGATTGCCTCGGGGGAGTAGCTGTCCCAGGAGTTCTGGCTGTAGTGAAGGTGGGTGTCGAAGATCTGAAAGTCCTGGGCTGAATCCGCCGCCGGCCCGCTCAGGGCCAGCCCCAGCATGATGACGGCGATCCTGAGACAGCGCATTACGCATCTGGCTATCACCTTCCTGCGCCCCGGTCAAGCCGCCTCCTCCGCTCCTGATAGAGCCGTGATACGATGCGGCGAGGAGGGGTGGGGCGTGCTTGAGATCGTGACGATGAGGGAGATCGAGCAGATCTTCACCGTGACCGACACCCTCGGGTTCCACCGGGAGGCTCTGGTGATCCCTCTCGGGCCTGTGACACCCGGTCGTGTGAGGAAACTTCCGAACGGCAAGCTTGAGATCACGGTGGACGCTGAGGTGCCCATTGAGGAGTGGGTGAAGCAACTCCCCGAGCTGATCCGTCAGGCCACCGGGGCGTGAACGCCAAGCCACCACTCAGGCGGGAGCTTTCGCTCCTGCCGCTGACCGCCGTCATCTTTTTCAACGTGAGCGGCGGCCCGTACGGGATCGAGGATGCGGTCTCCTCCTTCGGCCCCGGCCTCACCCTCCTGCTGCTCATTCTCACCCCGCTGGTTTGGAGCCTCCCCGTCGCGCTCGCCATGGCCGAGCTTTCTTCAGCGCTTCCCGATGAGGGGGGTTACGTCACCTGGGTGAAGCGGGCCTTCGGGCCGTTCTGGGCGTTTCAGGTTGGATGGTGGAGTTGGGTCAATAGCTTCGTGGACGTGGCGCTCTATCCTGTCCTCTTTGTTGATTACCTGAGCCGCTGGCTTCCCAACCCGACCGCGATGGCCCGCTGGTCTATCGCGCTCGCCTTCATCTGGGTCCTCACGCTCCTGAACCTCCGTGGTGTGCGCCTGGTTGGATGGGGCGCCGTTCTTCTCGGCGCGTTGGCGTTCTCCCCGGTGATCGGCTTCGCGGCTCTTGGGATCGGGAGACCGGGCGACCTTTTCAACCTCCCCTTCGCCGTCGAGGGGAAAGACCTGGTAGAAGGGTTCGGGGTGGGACTCGCGGTGATGATGTGGAACTACTCAGGCTGGGACAACCCCACGACCTGCCTCGGGGAAGCGCGGAGTCCAGAGTCCGCTTACCGCCGGGCGCTCTGGCTTGCCCTCCCGCTGGTGGTCCTCACGTATCTGATTCCCGTCGCCACAGGGCTCGGGGCGGAGCCAAGAGTGGGGGGCTGGAGGTCGGGGTCGCTCTCAGAGGTGGGAGCCCGGGTCGGCGGTCCTTGGCTCGCCGACTGGATCACCTCTGCCGCGCTTCTGAGTGCTGCCGGCCTTTTCCTCTCAAACCTCCTGACCAACTCGCGCCTCCCCTTCGTTCTCGGGCAGGACCACCTGCTCCCCCGGTCGCTGGGCTTGCTCCACTCCCGTTACGCCACCCCGTGGGTAGCCATCGTGGTCTCAAGCGGGTTCTACAGCGTGCTGGCCCTCCTGCCGTTTACCGAGCTGGTGGTCCTGGACATCTGGCTCTACTCTCTGGCGCTCCTGGTTGAGCTGGCCGCGTTCCTTTCGATCCGCCTCCATGAGCCCACGCTTCACCGTCCCTGGCGGGTCCCCGGCGGGCTTCCCGGAGCGATCCTAGCGGTCGCGCTCCCGAGCTTCATGGCCTCTCTCGCGATCGCCACCAGTGGCCTCACCAACAGTTTGG
>CAYFIG010000184.1:0-4767 GCA_964342905.1 uncultured bacterium | reverse complement strand
GCTCCCGATCTCTTCCTGCGTTTGGCGGAGGTGACACGGTTTGCCACATTGCCGGGGAAGGCCTACTACGTGTATCGGGTACATCCTTACCCGGCGGGTCTTAGAGCATTGCGGCGGCGCCTCGTCGGGATCGCCATCCGCGAGGCGATCCGCCGTCGCTACCGGGTCCGGATCCCGTGGTGAAGCGGGAGTGTATCCAAGGGTTGTGGATTGGGCGCGGCCTGTCGCTCATGGAGCGCCTGTCCATCCGCTCGTTCCTCGCCCAAGGGCACCCGTACCATTTGTATGTGTATGGTCCCGTCCAGGGCGTCCCCAAGGGTGTTGTCGTCCGTGATGCGAAGACGATCCTCCCCCGATCCCGTCTCTTCCGGATCGCGCGGGGGAAGGGGCGGGGGAGCCTGGCCAGCTTTTCCAACCTGTTCCGATACAAACTGTTGAGCCAGCGGGGTGGCTGGTGGGTGGATTTGGATGTCGTCTGCCTGCGTCCGTTCGAGTTCCCCACGCCGTACGTCTTCGCCCTGGAGCGTACTCCTCAGGGAGACACACGGGTGTGCCCCGGGATCCTGAAGGTTCCCAAAGGTTGCGCGTTCATCCGGCGGTGTTATGAGCAAGCGGCGTCCCGCGATCCGGCGCGGGTGCGATTCGGAGAGACGGGGGCGCTCCTCCTTGAGCCGATCCTGCGCGCCCACCGGTTGGCCTTGTACGCGCAACCCCCTCGGGTTTTCTGCCCCTTGGACTGGTGGGCATTCCATTGGGCGATTGATCCAGCGATCCGCTTTCCCCTGGAGAGCTCTTCTGCTGTTCACTTGTGGAATGAGCTGTGGAGGCGCAGAGGACTCAGCAAGGACGGGAGCTATGACCCCGCCTGCCTCTATGAGCATCTGCGAGTCCGATATCGCGTCCGGCGAACTGCGCGATGACAAATCCGAAGGTTTCCGTCATCATGCCGGCCTACAACGTGGGCCCGTACATCGACGAGGCCGCCCGGTCCGTCCTGGCCCAGCGGGGGGTGGCGTTTGAGTTGCTCATCGGGGATGATGGCTCACCCGATGAGACATGGGAGTGCATCCAGCCGTACCGGGCTGATCCCCGGGTGCGGGCGTGGCGGTTTCGGAGGCATCGAGGCGAAGCCGCGACCCGGAATGCTCTCCTCCGGTTCGCCCGTGGGAAATACGTGTCGATCTGTGACGCGGATGATCTTCTGCTGCCGGGTAATCTCGCACGGCTGGCCGCGGTCCTCGATCGACATCCGCGGATCGGCGTCACCTATGGGAGGCTCGCGGTCATTGATGCTCAGGGGCGCCGGATCCGCAAGCGCTTCGACTTCCCCGGGCCATCTCAGCGGTGGGATTTGCTGTGCAACGTCGTCCCCCATCCGGGCACCATGATCCGGCGGTCCCTCCTGCGCGCCGTGGGCGGCTATCGAGTGAGATGCCGAGTGATGCCGGATTACGACCTTTTCCTCCGGCTCGCGGAGGTCACGCAGATCCACCCCCTTCCGCAACGGACCCTCTGCGCGTATCGATGGCATGCCCGATCAGACTTTCGGACCGCGAAGCACGCCCTCATTCGCTGTACGCGGCGCCGGGTGCTGGCCGAGGCCATCGCCCGCCGGTACGGCGTCCAGGTTTCCTGGTCAGGAGTGCGTCGTAGAGCCGCTGGAAGCGGGCCGCTTGCCGGTCGGCGGTGAAGCGGGTCAGGATGCGCCGCCGCGCGGCCCTGCCCAGCCATTGGGCCCAGGCGGGATCACGGAGCGCCCGAAGTGCCGCATCGGCCATAGCGTCGAGGTCCCGCTCAGGGACCAAGAGTCCCGATTGCCCATCCCGAAAGATTTCGGGCGTTCCTCCTGCCTTGACCGCGATGACCGGTACCCCGCAGGCCCCGGCTTCCAGGAGAGCCTGGCTTTGCCCCTCGACCGACGGGCAAAGGATCAGGGTGACGTCGCGATACCAGGCGGTCCGGTCCTCGGGAGAGAACTCGGTCACGGTGACCAGTCCATCAAGCCGCAGGTGCCGGATCGCGGCGGTGACGCGCGCCCGATAGCGCCGGCTTAAAGCCGCTGCCGAAGGGGAACTGCCCACGCACCGCCCCGCGATTAAGAAACGAGCTTCGGGGAAGGCGCGGTGAATCCGGGCCGCGGCCTTGAGGAAATCGAGGTGCCGCTTGGCGGGATAGAAATTGCCCACCAGAGCGATCAGCGGCGCGGCAGGAGGGATCTTCAGCCGGTGGCGCAGCCATCCCGGAGTACGAGGAGGCGATGGAGGCGCAGGATCGGTCCCCCATGGGATGACCTTCAGTTTGCGCGCGGGCAGGTTGGGAAATTCCACGCGCGCCAAGGCGCGGGAGGGGACCACGACGACGGATGCCAAGCGCTCAATGATGGCCCGCATGGCCTGCAGGACTCCGGCCGACGGCGCGGCGAAGGTGCCCTCCAGCGTGCCTCCGATGAACCAGACGTGAGGGAGGCCGATTCGCTGGGCGATGCGGGCTCCTTCCGTTGCGGCGTCGCAGGTGTGGACCAGGCAGATTTGCTCGCGCCGGATGAGCCGCTCAAGAAACTGCTGCGGATGCCGTGGTGGAAGGCGGAAGCACACAATCCCCTGCCGCCGATAGAGGGAGGGAACGGGACTTGGGGTCCCCGTCACAACCACAACCGCCCGGTATCTGCGAGGAGACAAGTGTCGCAGGAGCCCCAGCAGTCCCGAGGAGATCCCGCCGAGGGTGCCCCCGGTCAGGACGTATAATATTTTCACCATGGTGTGTCAATGAGCATATCGGCGGGCACAGAGCCGGTCAAGGTTTCCGTGCTCATGGTGGCTTACAACGTCGAGCCCACCATCGACGAAGCGATCCGATCAGTTCTGAAGCAACGAGGGGTCTCTTTCGAGCTTCTGATCGGGGTCGATCCAAGTCAGGATCAAACCTGGCCCCGCGTCCAAGCCTACCGAGGAGATCCCCGCGTCCGCGCGTGGCGCTACCGGCGCCGCCGCACGATCGGGGCGGTCCGCAATCTTCTGATTGCGCGGGCCCGTGCGGACTACCTATCCATCTGCGATCCGGACGACATCATGTTACCGGGCAATCTGAGGATCCTTTCCCGAGCGCTGGACCGCAACCGACGGGTGGGGATTGTCTGCAGCGAAAGCTTACTGATGGAGGCGCAGCAGGGGCGTGGAAGGATGAAGAAAGAGGCAGAGCTTCTCGGGCCCGATGAAGGATGGGATTTGGTGCACGGCATCTGGGGGTTTCGGCATGGGAGCCTGATGCGCCGCCGCTTGGTCCTAAAGGTAGGAGGCTACGCCGAGGACCGGCAGCCGGCAGAAGATTACGATCTGCTGCTCCGGCTGGCCGAGATCACCCGTTTCAAAGCGCTCAGGGGACGCCCCCTCTATTGCTGGCGCCGGCGCCGGACCTCGGTGACGCACGCCACCTCCCGGGCGGAGACCCTGGCTTGTCTGAAAGCGATTCTCCGGACTGCGATCTTAAGACGTTACGGGGTGCAGGTTCCCTGGTGAGCGCCGAAGCCTGCGGTTGATCCAAGCCAGAACCGCTTTCGAATCGGCGAGGTTGGGATTCAGCAGGGACCGCCACTTGGCCAGGAATTGGCGCTCGGCCTGTTGGGTCCACTCTCGCCGCGTTTCTCGCCTCACCGGCGATCCGCCCACCAAGTGATGGACGAAGAGGGAGTTTACCTTGAGCAACCGGTATCCCCGCATCCGCAGCTGCAGCGAGTAATCGGTATCCTCCCACCCGAAGAAAAACCGCTCATCAAAAAGCCCCACTCGATTCAGCACCGGTTTCGGAATGACCAGGCAGAAACCGCACAGGATCAGGGTTTCTTGGGCGCCGTCGCCGCGGTAGCGGCGCTGGACTTCCCGGTCGATAAAGACGGTGATGGCTTCCCGCGTGGCCAAGTCCCAGAGAGGCCACTCAAACCCGTAGGGCCTTCGCGTGGGGCCCACCGCCCCCACCCCCGGTTTTCGCGCGACTTCGAGAAGACGCCCGATCCAACTTGGGGGGACCAGCGTGTCGCTGTTGAGGAAACAGAGGAACTTTCCGCGGGAGGCCCGGATGCCTTGGTTCGCGGCTTTGGCATAACCCATGTTTTTTGGATTTTGGATGATGCGAATGGCCTTGAATTTTTTAAGGCACTCCCGGATGGACCAGGCGCGGCTGTTGCTGACGACGATCAGCTCGTAAGGGACGGTGGTGTTCTTGACGACCGTGCTGAGGCAAGCCCCCGTCAGATGGGGGGTGTTCAGCGTTGGGACGATGATGGAAACAAGGGGTTGGCGCATCGGTTTGGACTTCCAGTCGTCAGTTCCATGTACCTGGATTTCAGCCGCTTCCCCAAGAAAGCGGATTTCGGATGCCAGAGGCGACCTCGTTTGATTCGGAAGGACAAATTTCCTCCATGGGCTCGGTACCACATGACCGGCACATCAAGAAACGGGACCGGCTGGCGGAAAGCCAACCTCATGAGATAGTCCCGGTCTTCGTACGGGGCGCACCGGGCGTTGAGGCGGCCCAATTGCTGCACAGTTTTTCGCCGGAACAGCGTGACACTTAAGGGGCTGAGCGGGCATTGCCCGTAGACAAACAATTCGGGAACCAGTGAACCCAAACAGCGAGCGAGCTGCCGGGTTGCTCTTAGGCCGTTTCGAAAGCTCGCGTGGATGGGGTGGCTCTGAGGAAGTGATTTCCCGGACTCGCCGATCGTGCGGCCCACGCGGCCCATCACGGCGAGCGCCCGAGGGTTCCGCTTCA
>CAYFIG010000183.1:0-4812 GCA_964342905.1 uncultured bacterium | reverse complement strand
CGATACTACGGGCTCTGGAGTGCGACGCGTCGCAAGGATCTCGACCTCGCTCGCGTTGAGGAGTCGCTCGATACTCCCGAACCGGGCGGCCAGAAGCTGGGCCACGCGTTCCCCCACCATCCGGATCCCGAGCGCATTCAGGGCGCGCGCGAGGCCCCGTCCCTTGGAGGCCTGGATCGCGTTCACCAGGTTCTGGGCTGATTTCTCCGCGAGCCGGTCCAGCTCGGCGAGCTGGTCCACAGTGAGGCGATAGAGATCGGCAAAGTCTTTGACGCGCCCCCGGTCCACGAGCTGGTTCACCACCGCCTCGCCCAGGTGCTCGATGTCCATGGCGCGCCGCGAGCCGAAGTGGAGGAGCCGTTCTTTGAGCTGAGCCGGGCAGGCCGCGTTGCTGCAGCGCCAGATGGCCTCGCCCTCGGGGCGGTAGGCTTGGCCGCCGCAGACCGGGCAGCGGGTAGGGAAGACAAACGGCCTGGCCTCCGCGGGTCGCTTGGCCGTGATGACCTGGACCATGTAAGGGATCACGTCGCCCGCCCGCTCGATCAGCACCGTGTCGCCGACGCGGATATCCTTCTTCTTGATCTCGTCCTCGTTGTGGAGGCTGGTCCGGCTGACCGTCACCCCGGCGAGCTCCACCGGCTCGAGAATGGCTGTGGGCGTGAGAGCACCGGTCTTGCCCACATTGATCTTGATCTCTAGCAGTCGCGTGGTGGCCTGGCGCGCCGCGAACTTGTAGGCGATGGCCCAGCGGGGATGATGAGCGGTCGCGCCCAGGCGCCACTGCTGTTCCAGCGAGTTGACCTTCACCACCACGCCGTCGGCGTCGTAGCCGAACGCGTCTCGCTCGGCCTCGAGCGCCTGGCAGGAGGCGATGGTAGCCTCGATGTCCGGGGAGCGCCGCGAGCGAGGGTTCACCTTGAACCCGCTGGCCTTGAGGGCCTCCAGCGTTGCCCAATGGGTCGTGAAAGCGCTGGGCTCGGCGTGGCTCACGTGGTAACAGAAGATGTCGAGCGGGCGCCTGGCGGTGATGGCAGGGTCCTTCTGGCGAACCGCGCCCGCCGCGGCATTCCGGGGGTTGGCGAAGGTGGACTCTCCAGCCTCCTCCAGCTCGGCATTCAGCTTCTCGAATTCCCGGCGCGGCATGAAGACCTCGCCCCGCACCTCAAGCTCGCGGCACTCGGCGAGCGACCCGTGGAGCCGCATGGGGATCGAGCGGATGGTTTTGAGGTTTTGGGTTATGTCTTCCCCTACGCGCCCGTCGCCACGGGTCGCGCCCCGGACAAAGCGCCCGTTCGCGTAGAGCAGCGCCACGCCGAGCCCGTCGATTTTCGGCTCGCACACATACTCGAACGTGCCCCCTGGCAGCGCCCGCTTGAGTCGGGCTTCGAACTCACGGAGCTCGGCCCCGTCCATGGCATTGTCCAGCGAGAGCATGGCGGCTTTGTGCTCCACGGAGGCGAACGCCTCCACAGGCTGGCCCGCCACGCGCTGGGTAGGGCTGTCAGGGGCGATGAGGTCAGGATGCCGGGCCTCGAGCTCCTTGAGTTCTCTGACCAGGCGGTCATACCCAGCGTCGGAGATCTCGGGCCGGGCCAGGACGTAGTAGAGGTAGTCGTGGTGGTGAATGAGCTCCCTCAGCTCCTCGATGCGTCGCCGCGCCTCGGCCTTGCTCGTCATGGAGGGTGAGGGAAGGATACCATACCCGTATGAGGGGCCGGAGAGGCTTGAGCGCCGACCAGGAATGTCACGACATGGATCACATGTGCCTCGGCCCGGACCCTGGTCCCCGTCGGGAAAAACGCGGAAGAGAGTTGGGAGGAGTGGACAAGGTGGCCCGAAGGGAGGCGCAAGCAATAGAGATTTTCCGAGCCCCGGAAGTGACGGCTGATGATCGTGCTCTCCGCGTCGGGGCTGGGGACGAAGGTGATGTCATCGGGCCGAAGCATCACCTCCACCTTCTCGCCGACCTCACGCCCCTCGGTGTTAGGGAACACCCCGAGCTCGGTGACGATGCCCTCGGCCGTAACGCGGCCTGGGAGGAAATCTGCGGCCCCTACGAACTCGGCGACGAACCGAGTGGCGGGGTGGTGGTAGATCTCCTCCGGCCGGTCGAGCTGCTCCAACCGGCCCTGGTTCAGGACACCGACGCGGTCGGCGAGGGTGAACGCCTCTTCCTGATCGTGGGTGACGAGAATCGCGGTGGTCCCCGTGTTCTTGAGGATCTTCATGATCTCTTCCCGGAGTTGGGTGCGGAGGTCGGCGTCCAGATTGGAGAATGGCTCGTCTAGAAGGATCAGGGCGGGCGCGGGGGCGAGAGCCCGGGCGACCGCCACCCGCTGCTGCTGGCCGCCGGACAGCTCATGGGGGTATCGGTCGGCGAAGTCTTCCAGTCCCACCAGCTCCAGGATCTGGGCGACTCGTTTTTTCCGCGCGGCGCGGTCCAGGTCCTGGAGGCCGAAGCCGGCGTTTTCCACCACCGTCAGATGAGGGAAGAGGGCGTAGTCCTGGAAGACTACTCCGACTCCTCGCTTCTCAGGAGAGACCCATCGGCCGTGGCCTGCCATCACCTCGCCGCGGATGACCACGGAGCCCGCATCGGGGATCTCGAAGCCCGCGATCAGACGGAGCGCGGTGGTCTTGCCGCACCCGGAGGGTCCGAGAAGGACGACCAGTTCCCTCTGTTCAACCGTGAGTGTCAGACGGTCTGCGGCCAGCGGCTGATCGGCCGCGTAGCGCTTGCTGACTTCCAGGAGCTTGAGCAGCTCCATAGTCATCGCAGGTCCCCGGCTGAGAGAGATACACCCTTTCCATCCCGCGCGATCCAGCGCATGGCGAAGACGACCGGGAGCAGGCCGGCGACCACGATCGCGAGCGCCGGCACCGCCGCCTCTTCCCATAGCGATTCGGCCGTGTACTGCCAGACACCGACGGCGAGGGTGTTGAGGCCGAAGGGGCGCAGGAGGAGCGTGGCTGGCATCTCCTTCATGACGTCGACGACGACGAGGGCCAAAGCGGCGAGGAGGCCACGGCGGATCAGCGGCAGGTGCACCTGGTGGAGCGTTCTACCTGTGCCGACGCCGAGCGACCGGGCCGCCTCGTCAAGATTTCTCGGGACCTTACCCAGGCTCGCCTCGACGGTCTGAAGGCTCACCGCGAGGAACCGGACCAAATAGGCGAACACAAGCCCCACCGCAGAGCCCGTGAGCACGAGACCAGCATCGACTCCGAATATTTGCCGAAGCACGTCGGCCAGGACGTAGTCGAGCCGGGCCATCGGGAGGAGCACGCCTACCGCGATCACCGCGCCCGGAAGCGCGTACCCCATGGCTGCGAAGCGAGCCGAAAGGGCGACGCTCCGGGTCGGGTGGAGGCGCATTGCGTACGCCAGCACCACGGCCATCGCGCAGGCGAGGGTCGCCGTGACGGCGGCGAGCCAGAGGCTGTTTTTGAGCTGAAGGCCGAACTCGGCGGGAAGGCCCTTCCGGGCGAGCGTCTGAGCCGCCCAGACCAGGAGCTGGCCCACCGGAATCACGAATGCCGCGAGTACCACCGTGGCGCAGACACCGGTGGCGGCAGCCGCGCGAAGACCGGTGAGACGGACCGGGGCGAGCGGCTGCCCGTGATTCCGGACCTGCGTGTAGCGCGCGCGGCCGCGTAATCCGCGCTCAAGCAGGATCAACAGGAAGGCGAAGCCGAGGAGCACCACCGCCAGCTGCGTGGCGGCCAGGCGGTCGAACATGCCGTGCCAGACGCGGTAGATCGCCTCGGTATAGGTCCGGTAGCCGAAGGTGGCCACAGTCCCGAAATCCGCGAGGGCCTCCATGAGCGCCAGGGAGGCGCCGGCCACGAGTGACGGGCGCGCCATCGGTAGCGTGACCTGGAGGAACGCCCGAAACCGGCTCCGGCCGAGGGCGCGCGCCGTCTCCAGCGTCCCCGGCGCCTGTTCGAGAAAGGCCGTGCGGGCCAGCGTGTACACGTACGGGTAGAAGACCAGCGTCATCACGAAGGTGACGCCCAAGCCGGAGCGGGGATTGGGGAGCCGGACACCCGGTCCGAAGATCTCGCGAAGCGCGGTCTGGATCGGACCGGCGAAATCGAAGTGGCTGAGGAAGACGAAGCCGATGACGTAGGCAGGCATGGCGAGGGGGAGCACAAGCGCCCACTCGAAGAGTGCCCGACCGGGAAACTGGTAGTGGACGACGAGCCAGGCCAGGGCGGTGCCCAGCACCAGCACTCCGAGCCCCACGCCCATCAGGAGCAGGACGGTATTGATCGTCAGCTCGATCAGTTGCGTACGCAGGAGATGGCTCCAGACGTCACGCGCCGGTGTCGCCAGCGAGGAGACAACCGCGAGGATGGGCACCGCAACGAGACTTGCAATCGCCCCGGCGCCGACGGTCCACACCGACGGAGGCGGGAGGAGCGCAACGGGGAGCCGGAACAGCCTGGCGGCCGTTGCCGGTGTGGCAGGGCGGGCCGCTGGTCGAGACATCGGGCGCGTGCGGTTACTTGTATCCGGCTCGGTCGGCTAGGCGGGTAGCCGCGGCCTGGAACTCTCCGGCAGCCGCGATGTTGGTGTCATCGGCCTCTAATTTCCCCCACTTGGCGATCAGGGGGTGCGGAGCCGCCTCGGGATTGGCCGGGTATTCGAAGGTCGCGTCGGCGAACAGGCTCTGCGCTTCGGGGCTTGAGAGGAACTCGATGAGCTTGATGGCCTGCTCGCGGTGCTTGCTGGAGGCCGTCACGCCGGCGCCCGAGATGTTGACGTGGACGCCGGTCGTGTGCTGGTTCGCCCAGAAGATCGCCACCGGG
>CAYFIG010000182.1:0-4853 GCA_964342905.1 uncultured bacterium | reverse complement strand
CTCCGCGGCGGCGTGGGTGCGGGGCCAGGGGCGTAGCCTTTTCATCCCTGATCTGGAGAGCGACCCTCGCCTCGGCGGGGACGGCTTGGCTCCGGGTTGTCCGCGCCGGGCTCTTTTAGTCCCGCTTCTGGCCCAGGCGGAATCGATCGGCGTGATGGTGGTGGAACGAATTGGCGAACTGTCGAGAGGGGAACGGGCGGCGATCGAGGCCCTTGCGCTTCAACTCGCGCTGGGGATCGAAAACGCCCGGCTTGTCCACCGCCAGCGTCGCTTTGCCGAGGAGTTGGAAGAGAAGGTAGCGACAGCCACCCAGACGCTCCGCGAGCTGGACCAGGCGAAGTCGGACTTCGTTTCGATCGTGTCCCACGAACTTCGGACCCCGCTCACCTCCATCCAGGGCTTCAGCGAGCTGCTGCTGAATCGCGCGGCGCCCCCCGAGAGGCAGCACCAGTGCCTCGGCTATATCCTCCACGAGTCGGAACGGCTCGGCCGCATCGTGGAAGACCTCCTCGATCTTTCCCGGATCGAGGCCGGCAAGGGCAATCTCTTCAACCGGGTTCCGGTGGACTTGACTCCCCTCCTGGAAGTTAACGCCGAACTGTTTGGCTGCCAGAGTCCTACTCACGACGTCCGGCTGGAGGTCCCCGGGGATCTTCCGCCGGTCTTGGCTGATCGCGACGCGGTGGACCGGGTGCTGAAGAACCTGCTCTCGAACGCCATCAAGTATTCTCCTCGGGGCGGCCCGGTGCTGCTCCGGGCGGCCCGCTCCACGACCGACCCCGGTCTGGTAGAGATCAGCGTCGAGGACCAAGGGCTTGGGATTCCCCCGGGGGCCATCGGGCGGGTCTTTGAAAAGTACTATCGGCTCCCGCAGCCGGACCAAGCCCGGGTCCCCGGTTTAGGGATCGGGCTGGCCCTGGTCAAGTCCTTGGTGGAGGCCCATGGCGGGACGGTCGGAGTCACCAGTTTCCCCGGGCAGGGGAGCTGCTTTCGGGTAACCTTGCCGGCAGCTTAAGGCTTGCTCGGTTCGATTTCTTGCGGCCTTTTCCTTGACACCCGGAACTTTGCCCGTGTAGTCTTTGAGCGATCCGAGCTAGGGCAGGTTGTGAAACGATGCCTCGACGGGAAGCGGTGGCCGAGCGGATGGCGGGGGCCGTCGTCAAGCGGCTTCAGGTAAAGAAGCTGGTGGACACTAAGGACGAGGCCAGGGCGCTGGCCGCAGTGCGCAAGGTGCTCCTCGAAGACCTCCAGGCTGAGGAGCGGCTGGATGCGGAGGCTCGCCAGATTCTCCAGGAACACACCAAGGCGATCAAGGACACCGCGGTGGACTACAGGCGTCTCCTCTCCATGGTCAAGGGCAAGCTCGCCAAGGAGCGGGGGTTCATCCTCTGATGCGAAGGAGCAATGGGTTGAGCGCGCCGTTGTGGCTGCGGAGACTCGCCAAGGAGCGGGGGTTCATCCTCTGATGCGAATGAGCCGGGAGCGTATCTTCCACCTGGCGGACCGGATTCTGGCCGAGCTTCAGGCGACCGAAGGGGTCGCCCTCAAGGGCGGCGAGGATCTTCGTGTCGCGGTGGTGCGAACCCTCACCGACGAGTCCAAGTTCGAGGAGTCCATCGACCAGGAAGTCCGCCGCACCCTCTCTTCCTACTCGCGGCCTCTCGTGGAGGGGGGCCGGGAGTGGGAGGTGCTCTACCAGAAGACCCGCGAAGAGGTTTTCAGGAAGCGGTTTCGGCTCTAACGCCGGCGTGGGCCTCCCATGACCTCTCCCAAACGAATCGTCGTCGGAATCACCGGTGCCACCGGCTCGATCTACGGTGTCCGCCTGCTGGAGCTCCTGCGAGGGATCCCGGAGGTCGAGATCCACCTGGTGATCTCCACCCCCGGCAAGCGTACCATCGTGGAGGAGACCGACTATGCGGTGCGTGACGTCGAGGCGCTCGCCCACCGGGTGTACGAGAATAAAGATATCGGCGCGGCGCTGGCCTCGGGCTCCTTTCGCACCGCGGGAATGATCATCGCCCCGTGCAGCATCAAGACCGCGTCCGCGGTGGCGTACTGCCGATCCGACACCCTCATCGCGCGGGCGGCCGACGTGACCCTCAAGGAGGGGCGCCCGCTGATCCTCCTCGTGCGGGAGACCCCGCTCCATGCGGGGCATCTTCGCTGTCTGCTCGCCCTGGCGGAGATGGGCGCGGTTCTTTTGCCTCCCATGCCGGCCTTTTATCACCGTCCCAAGCAGATCGAGGATCTCATCGTGCATACCTTGGCCCGCGCGCTGGATCGGCTCGGGCTTCCTCACCGGCTCGTTGAGGAGTGGCAGGGGACTCGCCCGCGTTCGGATCAGCCCGACCGGCGCGACGGCTGACGAGAGCCGGGACCGCCGGCCAAGGCGTCCGGGGGTGTTACAACGGGAACCCGCGTGTGCCGGAACTCGGCGCTGAAATTGGTGCCGAAGGGGGGACTCGAACCCCCACACCCTTGCGGGCACTAGACCCTGAATCTAGCGCGTCTGCCAATTCCGCCACTTCGGCGCTGAACAAATCTCACGATAATACATCGCGATGGCGTCAAGTCAAGGGGGCCGGGAGGCTCAGGAACGGGTCGTGGCCAGCAATCGCAGGGCCCGTCACGACTACGAGATCCTGGAAACCTATGAGGCGGGGCTGGTCCTCCGGGGAACCGAAGTGAAGTCGCTTCGGGAAGGGAACGCGAATTTTAAGGATAGCTACGCGAGGGTCGACGGCAACGAGGTCTGGCTTGTGGGGTGCCACATCAGCCCGTACCACCACGGAACGGATGCCAACCACGACCCGGAGCGCAAGCGAAAGCTCCTCCTCCGCCGGAGCGAGATCAACCGGCTCATCGGGAAGACTTTGGAACGCGGGTTGACTCTGGTTCCCCTTCGTTTATACTTTAAGCATGGCCGGGTAAAGCTGGAGCTGGGCTTGGCGCGGGGGAAGAAGCTTCACGACAAGCGCCGGGTCCTCCGCGAGCGGGAAGCCCGGCGCGAGATGGACAAGGCTGTCCGTGCCCGATACCGATAAAACCGCAATGGAAGGAGGGGGCGACCGGTTTCGACGGGGATCAGCGAGGCGCAGGTGGCATCTCGAGGTCCTCTCCCCTCGTAAAACAGAGAGGACGGTTATAGCTGCCGACACTCAGCTAGCCCTGGCCGCTTAAAGGCGGCCACGTCCCGCCGGGTTGGGCTACCAGGACCTGGACTTGGGGCGTCATATTCTGGCGGCTGGCCCTGATCCCGGTCTCGGGGTGAGGGGCGAGAGCATTCGAGGCTGGCTATCCGGCGATCCCGCTGGCAGGAGCGCTGGACGGCGAGATTGAAAATGCTAGCTACGGATGTAGAGGCCTGGCGCTGAGGGTTTCCGGACGCGGGTTCAATTCCCGCCGCCTCCACCATTGTCATCGGGGCTCGAGAAATCGAGCCCCGACTTTGTTTTTAGGCATCAGGGGACCACCGTCGCGTGCCCGAGCTCCGGACAAAGAGGGGAATTTCTGGCACGAGAATAGGGGTGCTAGAATACCCTGCACTGGCGGAGACGAGAGAGCCATGCGACGACGCCTGCTCAGTTGGGTGCTGACGAGCCTAGCACTGGCCCTTTGGGGGGCCTCTGCGGAAGGCTCGAGCTTTCTCCTGAAAGTGGAGGGCCGGGACCGGGGGGTACTCCCTACGATCGCCACCGAGGACGAGGCTGCCTACGTCTCCCTGGATCGCCTGGCGCATCTCCTGGGTGTCAAGCCGCGCTGGGGTCCCAAGACCTCTCAAGCGATCTTCACGGTGGGCACACAGACAGTTCAGCTCACGCGGGATCGCACTCGGGTTCTTCTCGCGGGGAAGCCGGTCCAGCTCACGGCGCCACCTCGGGTGCTCGAGCACGGCTGGGTGGTCCCCGAGGAGTTTTTGATCAAACTGCTCCCCCGGATCCTCCCTGAAGTGACCGTCGTGAAGGATCCGTTGGCCGCCAGACCCGCGGTGAGGCTCGCGCGCCAGGGGGTGGCGCTGGAGGATCTGCGGTTCCGCTCCTATCCGTCTTTTACCCGGGTCGTGGTCGAAGGGAGCGGGAGGTTTGATTTTGTCATTCGGCGCTCGCCCAAGGAGATCAGGGTCGTGCTCTCGGGAATTTCCATTCGAGACCGCCGGACCGAGGAGGTCGCCGATGGCCTGATCGACCAGCTCAGACTTGAGCCGTCAGGGCGAGACGTAGCTCTCACGATCAATCTCGAGACGCCGCCCGAGGAGCTCAAGACATCGACTCTCGAGGAGCCATTCCGTCTTGTCCTTGACCTCTACCGCCGCAAGGAAACCCGCCCCGAGGCCGGACAGACCTCGGGGCAGCCGCTCCGGTTTATTGTCCTTGACGCCGGACACGGGGGCTACGACTCCGGCGCCACCGGTCCGAGCGGACTCCAGGAAAAGGAGGTCGTGCTTGATGTCACGAAGCGGCTCGCCCGGATGCTAGAAGAAGGGCTTGGCATTAAAGTCGCCCTGACCCGTACCGGGGACCATTTCGTGCCGCTCCAGGAGCGGACCGCGTTCGCCAACACCCAGCGCGCCGACCTCTTTGTTTCCGTCCACGCCAACGCCCACCGGGCCTCCGTCTCCGAGGGCGTGGAGACGTACTTCGTCTCCACGGAGGCCTCCGACAACGAGGCGCGACAGGTCGCGGCTCTTGAAAACGGCGTCATTCAGCTCGAGCCCCAGACGTCGCGGGGCAAGCTCGATGTTCTGAAGACGATTCTCTGGGACCTGGCTCAGTCTGAGTTTCAGGCAGAGTCGAGCCACCTGGCCGAGACGGTGTTGGACTCGATAACCCGGTCGCTCAGGATTGCGAACA
>CAYFIG010000181.1:0-4878 GCA_964342905.1 uncultured bacterium | reverse complement strand
ATGAAAATCCGCGTGGTGTTCCCGCAGACCGAATCGAGGAGGAGGTCCGCAGCGGGATGATGGCGCGCGCAAGCGGCTAATAACTGTCGCCACCCGTGTCGAGTGTCGCGAATTCGTGCTCTATCCGCCCACCGACCGGTACGTGGCGAAGGCGTTCCCAGACCCGATCCACCTCGGCGAGCACCACCTCGTCTGGTTGCTCGATGTCGATGGGATCCGCGGTGGGAACCCAGCAGGCCCGGCCCGTGACCCAGAACACTTCGGTGCGGTTCCCTTCGGGGTCGAAAAAGTAGCATCCGATGGCGCTGCCGTGGTTGGCGACCCTGTCGATGCGGTAGCCTTCGGCGATCAAGCGACGGTGAAAGGCGCGCAGGTCGTCGAGCGTCGCGACACGCAGCGAAATTTGGTTGATCAGATGGGGTTCCTCCCCGTCGGGCCGCCCCCGGACGAGCGCGATTTCGTGGTCGACGGCCTCGGGATCCGCGCTCAGGAACACGGCGCCGGCACGCCAGTTTTGTTTGGTGACCTGCATACCCATGAAGTCCCGATAGAATGCGACCATCCGCTCCAGGTCGCGAACGTAGATCCCGATGTGTCCGAGCCCCAGCACTCGTGCCATCGCTACCTCCCTATCGATCGTCCCGGGGTCTTTCTGCACTGCATGTGACATCCTTTGCGCATCGGCTATCGTAGAGGGACTGCACCGTTCGCCAGGATCACGCGGTCGCCGTCGGCGCTCAGGACAAAGTCGAGAAATTTCTTGATGGGGGTCGTTGGCTCTCCCTTGATGACGAAGAGAAAATCCCGAGCCAGAAAGTAGCGGCCGCTCTTTACATTCTCTGCTGTGGGGGCAACCCCGTTCAGGGTCAGGGCCTTCACCTTCCCACCGCTCTGTTCCACCACGGTCATGCTGGTCATCCCGATGGCATGCGGTGTTTCCGCAAGCCCTTTGGCCATGTCTCCGCCCCGAGCCATCACCTTGGCCGTCTCGACCTCTTTCAGCTCCTTGAAGCAACCGATCCTTGCTCGAATCACCTCCGGGTCCACCTCCTTGGGCGGCCGGGTGAGCACGGCTATGGGACTATCGGACCCGCCTGAGGTTTGCCAGCGCCGGATCTTACCGCTGTAGATATCACACACCTGTGCCTCGGTAATGTTCGTTATTGGGCCGCTGGCGTTGACCGCGAAAACGATCGCCCCCTTAGCCACCCCGATGACTTTCAAATTCCCCTTCTGGACATCCTCAGGTTTAATGCCGTGGCTGGCTAAGGCGATCTGAATCTTTCCCTCCGCCAGGGCTCGGAGTCGTGCTCCAGTCCCAAGACCCTTACCGATCTCCACCTGGGGATCAGAAGACTGCTGTTGATAGGCCGTGACAAGGGCCGTGGCCAGCGGGAGCATTCCGGTTGAACCATCGAGGACAATCTTCTCCTCTCCCCACGCCGGCGCGGCCAGTACTGTCAGCAGTAGAGACATCGCTAACCGAACGCCTTTCGCCGATGAAGTTACTGACATGATCGCCTCCATTGTTCGTCTCGGGAGGACCATTCCAGCCGCCCCCTTTCGTTCCGGACGCGCCGATTATAGCGGGCGGGTTCTTGCCGGGCAAGGCCGACTGCGAGTGGTGGAGTGTTCAAGGCATGTACTCGCCGCGGCGGTGACGCCGCGGGGTTACTGGTAAAAGGCCAGGACGGCCAGAATCGCGGCGACCAGGCCGGAGAGCTTGCGCCGGGTGACGGCCTCGCCGAACAGGGGAGCGGCCAAGAGGAAGGTGAAGACGAAGCTCATCTGTGAGACGGGCACGGCCGCGCTGGCCTCACCCGAGGTAAGGGCCCAGGCCAGCAGCACGCGCCCGCTGGAGTTCAGCACGCCGCAGGCGGGGGCGTGCGTCCAGATGGTGCGGGTGAACCGCACTCCCCCTTCACGCCAGGTGGCGTAGCAGAACGAGATCCTGGTAAGCGCGCAGAACTGTCCGAAGATCAGCAGCGGGGGCGGGGCGCCGAAGACGACGCCCACCTTGTAGAGGAAGAGGACCAGGCCGAAGGCGACCATGGCGAGGCACGCCCAGCCGACGCCCGCGGCCGACACCGGCGCGAGCCGGGCTCGGGTTTCGCTGAGGAGCAGGACAGCGGCCACGGCGAGGAGAAGGCCGGCCACCTTGGCTGCCGTGACTCCTTCGCCCAAGACGACGATGGCCAGGAGGGCAGCGCCGGCCAGATTCAGGCGGTAGATGGCGGCGTTCACGCTCACCTGGGCGCCCGGGGCCTGCAGGCTGCGCAGGAAGGCATACGTCGCCACGAAGGCCAGCACGCCCGCCACCGGCCCGAAGAGGATGCCGCGGTTCCAGCGGACGCTGCTCGTCGCCACGGCCCAAGCCAGGGCGGTGGGGCCGAAGAACCAGGATTGGAGAACCATGAACGAGGCGGGCGTGACGCCGCGGAGCGTGGCGTGACGCAGGAGCAGGTTTGCCGTCCCCACCAGCGCCATGGACGCGAGCGAGAGGAGCAGCCAGACAGGCACGGTGCTCGAAGTCTGTACGACTCTCTCCTTCGCAGGATTCGTGGGCAGCGCGTTATAGCGCTGGGGCGCCGGCGTCGGCGCCAGCGCCCCGAACCACAACGGGCTACTGGAGCGGCGAGAAGGCGGAGGGCAGGAGGATCTTGTTGTCCTGCGTCAGCAGCTGGTCGGCCCCGCCCGGCGGGGGCCAGACCCCCTTCTTCACGGCCTCGGCCCGAACCTGGGCGCGCTGGTCGAGGCTCGAGTAGGCCCAGACATGGACGAAGCCGTTGGCCTTGCCGAACTCGACCCCGCCGGCGAGCACGACCGGCGAGAGCTTCATGCGCTCGGGGAGCTTCGCCTCCCAGCCCTTCGCCACTTCGGGGAGCGTGCCCGGCTTGAGGGTGTAGTAGCGCAGCTCGAAGATCGGCCCGACCTTCCCGGGACGGACCTCGGGCACGAACGAGAACGGCACGACGATCTCCGAGCGCATCGCGCGGACGAACTCGCCGATCTTGGGCGGCCAGTTCGAGTCCTTCATCGCCTCGCCCCGGATGCGCGCCCGCTCGGCGAGGTCCCGGTATCCCCAGACGTGGACGATCTCGTTGAGCGGCCCGATCTCCGTGTGCCAGAAGGCGGTCAGTTCGGAGTACTTCTTCCGGTACTCGTAGGCCTCGACGAAGCGCTTCTCCACCTCGGCCAGGCTGCCAGGGGCGATGCGGTAGGTGCGGATCTCGTAGATCACGTTCGACTCCTTTCGGTGGTGTGGGTCGCGGGGCCGCAACCGCTTCAGGCCCGCACAGGATAGCTCGGCGGCGTGTAGGTGGCAGTTGATGAAGCCCGGGGAGATGAGCTTGCCCCTGGCCTCGATCCGCCGGTCAATGTTCCCGTCGAACTGGCGCCCGACGTGAATGACCCGGTCGCCCTCGAAGACGACGCAGCCGTTTGCGATCAGCTCGTGCCCGCGACCTTCGAACCCCACCACCCAGCCGCCCTGGATCAGTGTTCGCATGGTCGTTGCCTCGCTCGTCGATGCTCGCCGACCTTCGAGGACGTCGGCGAGGCTCGGGTGTGAGAATTGTACTCTATGCCCTGCATGACGCGCTCGTCAAGCCCATGCCCTGTGGTATCTTCAATCGGTGGTCCCAGCTGCGCTCGCGCGCCTAATCAGACGGAGGGTGGGATGGAGATTCTCGATCTGAAGGGGTCGCTGGAGTTCTCACTGGAGCAGCACGTCTACAAGTTCCTGGCGGACACCCCATTCTGTTCGATCAGCGTCGTCGGGTGGGAACCGGGCCAGACGTCGCCCATCCATTCTCACCCGGGGGCCGACGAGATCTATCACGTCCTGGAAGGCGAAGGGCTCTTCAACGATGGACGGAAGGAGGTGCGGTTGGGCCCCGGGGCCACCGTCATCTTTCCGGCCGGCGAGGTGCATCGAGTCCAGAGCCTCACGCGCATGGTGCTGTACCGCGTCCAGGCCGGGGCCGACCGGCATGCGGAGCTACTGGACGCATGGCCGGCGACATGAGAAGGACCACCTTCGACTTCTCAGGCCAGGTGGCGGTCGTCACCGGGGGCGTGCGGGGACCGTCAAGGGCTCAGCCGAGGCGTTCGCGGAGGCAGGAGCGCGCGTCTACGTAGTGGACCTGGACGAGGCGGGCGGCGAGGCCGTGGCCCGGGGCATCCGGGAGCGCGGAGGCAACGCTTCCTTCCTCGCGTGCGACGTGACGGATTTCGCGCGGGTGAGGGCGGTGTTCGATCAGATCCTCGCGGAGGCGGGGCGGCTCGACATCCTCGTGAACAGCGCGGGCGGCTTCTGGAAGCAACTCTCGGTCGAGGAGACTCCCGAGGAGGAGTGGGACAGGGTGGTCGACCTCAATCTCAAGAGCATCTTCCTGTGCGCGAAGGCCGCCATCCCCGCGTTCAAGCGCCAAGGGAGCGGGCGCATCGTCAACATCGGCTCCATGGCGGGCGTCAGCGTGCTCCAGCCCTCCTCCCCGCCCTACGCGGCCGCCAAGGCGGGTGTCCACTCCCTCACCCGCGTTCTCGCCTTCGAGCTGGGCAAGCACGGCGTCACCGCCAACGCCATCGCGCCCGGCACGACGGCCACCGAGCGCGTCATCGCCGTCCGCGGCCAGGAGCAGCTCGACATGATCGGCAAGGGGACCCTCATCGGCCGCATCGCCGAAGTGTCGGACATCGTGGGGTGGGTACTCTTCCTCGCCTCCCCCGAGGCCGGCTACCTCACGGGCCAGACGCTCTCCGTCAACGGCGGCCGCCTCATGGTGTAGGGAACGGGCCGCTGATGGGTGGGGGGCAGACGGCCGAATATCCGCTGGCGCGGACTCGCTCGGAGCTGTGTCGCCTTCGCGTGCAGGC
>CAYFIG010000180.1:4750-4899 GCA_964342905.1 uncultured bacterium | reverse complement strand
TCCTCTAGCGAAGCCTACCTGGATGGCTGGCGGCAGAGCGCCGAGGCAGAGCGCCTGGGCAGCGCCGACAGCGTCGCGCAGCAGGTGGCAGCCGAGCTGGAGGCCAGCTTTGACACCCTCCTCCAACACCACCTTCTAAGCCCGTCTTC
>CAYFIG010000180.1:284-4740 GCA_964342905.1 uncultured bacterium | reverse complement strand
TGTATTCGATAAGCGGGTCGTGGAGTGGGTGGCCGCGGGCGTCGCCCAGGCGGCGTACGAGACCGGGGTAGCCAGGCGGAAGCGAAAGACTGTAGTTCTGCCTGCCTAATGGCCCGCTACCGAGTGGTCTATTGGGGGGAAATTCCCTCGCTGGTCGAGGCGTTCGACGGGGACCACACCGTCCGCGCTTCGCTCTCGCAGCGCTTTCAGGATCTGATCGACGCTGTCGCGATGCGTACAGGTGCTTCCTCTAGCGAAGCCTACCTGGATGGCTGGCGGCAGAGCGCCGAGGCAGAGCGCCCGGGCAGCGCCGACAGCGTCGCCCAGCAGGTGGCAGCCGAGCTGGAGGCGAGCTTTGACCGCCTCCTCCAACACCACCTTCCAAGCCCGTCTTCGAACTCACAATAATTCGGGTCCCGTCAGGTCTTTTTTTCGCAAAATTCCGTGTCAGTCTTGCTGATTCCCTGTCACTTTGGCACTCTGCTCCTTAGCCTCGTCAGACCGTCTTTTCTTTCTTCCCACTAGGTTGCGCTGTGTTAATACAGGCCTTGGGCTCAGGCACAGACATTGCACTAGGGGACGGCAGAGGAGGGCGAGCCATGGACGAGGTGAGAGAGCGGTTAGAACGGGAGCTCCGCCGGACCGTTCAGCGGCTCAGGCAGCTCGGCGGAGGGACGCTCGTCGAGGAGATGCCGGGAGCGATCGGTGATAACTCCCCCTTCGCAGACGAGATCGAAAAGATCCAGGTGAGCCGGGACCGTGAGATCAGCTTTGCCACCCGGAGCCTCCTGGTCGAGCGAGCCAACAAGCTTGCCGCCGCGCTCGAGCGGCTTAACGATGGGGCCTATGGCCTGTGCGATGAGTGCGGCGAGCCGATCGCCCCTGCGCGTCTCAAGGCCGTGCCGGAGGTCACCACCTGCATCCGGTGCCAGGACCGGATTGAGCGGGAGGTCCGGCGGCCAGAGCCGGTCGGGGCGATGTTCGACGTGGCAGAGGACGAAGAGTAACGTCGCTCACCTGGCGGAACCACCTTCCCGCGTCCAACCGCTTCGGCTCCAGCATGTCCGCCCCTTGCTCGCGGGCCAGCTCGAAGGCGGCGATCGTATTTTCGGTGGCATAAGCCGAAGCGCCGCGGCGGGCCACCACCCGCGGGCGAGTTGTGGGGTTCGCCATGGGTGTGTCACGATGGGAGTGTGCGCACGCCCGTTCTCGACCTCTTCCGCCCGCTCATCTGGCTCGTGGCGCGGGCGTACTTCGGGGTCCGGTACGAGGGCATCCACCACGTCCCCCTGGACGGGCCGCTGATCATCACTCCGAACCACGTCAGCTACGCCGACCCGCCATTGGTTACCATCCCATTGCGCCGACCCATCTACTACATGGCCTTGCGGTGGCTCTTCGAGGTGCCGGCGCTGGGCTGGCTGATCCGGCGTTCTCGGGCCTTCCCGGTCGAGGCCGAGACGGCAGACACCCGGGCCACCCGGGAGGCGGTGCGGCTGCTTCAGGCGGGGGCGGCGGTGATGATCTTCCCCGAGGGTGGGCGCTCGACGGATGGGCGGCTCCAGCTGTTTAAGCCTGGCGCGTTCCGGCTGGCCTGTTCGCTGGGCGTCCCGGTGCTTCCAGTCACGATCGTGGGAGGGCACGAGGCGTGGCCGCCCCATCGGCTCCTACCTAGGCTGGGTCGCGTCACAATTGTCTATCATGCGCCGATCGCCCCAGCGCCTGGAGACGATCTGAGACTCGCGGCCCGGGACCTTGAGTCGCGGGTGAGGGCCGCGGTTGCCTCGCGACTCCCGCCCCATCAGCAATCTGTCGGCACATCGGGCGAATAAGCGCTCCTGATCGACACTGCGCGACGGTATCCAACTCGGCGCCTTGGGTCAACGGAGCCGTCCCCCGCCGGACCCCTTTTCTCAGAAGGAGAAGACGGGAGTATCTTGGGAAGGGTTGATCCATCCCACCGGCATGAACGGCGTGGAATGGGCAAGCGCGGTTCGGCCTCGCCAGTCCAGCACGATCACGCCGCCCTGGCCCCGACCCTCCTCAGTCAGCACATCCATGGCCACTCGCGCGGCATGCTCGGGGTTGTCGAGCGCCTTGAGGATTTCCAAGACCCGCCGGGCGAGGACCACGCGAATGATGGCCTCGCCGTCGCCGGTGCAGGAGACGCCCGCGAGCGTGCTCTCGGCGTAGGTGCCGCAGCCGATCAGGGCTGAGTCGCCGACGCGTCCCGACAGCTTCCCCGGACTGCCCCCGGTGGAGGTGGCCGCGGCGATGGTGCCGTGACGATCAAGGGCCACCGCGCCCACCGTATTTCCCCGCTGCGCCGCTTCCCACCGCTTCAGTTGGCGGTCGGTGATTAGCTCGGCCGGATCGCACTCGGGGAATCCCTGCTCCCGGGCGAAGGCCAGGGCACCCTCGGCGACGAGGAGGACGTGCCGGCCATCCTCAAGAATCCGCCGCGCCAGGGTCACAGGGTGGGCGATGCGGGTGACAGCGCCGACAGCCCCGGAGCGGAGGCGGTCGCCCTCCATGATGGAGGCGTCCAGCTCAACGCTCCCTTCTAGGGTCAGCGCCGCGCCGCGACCAGCGTTGAATCGCGGATGGGCCTCCAGAATTCGGACCGCGGCCTCAAGCGCATCCAGCGCACTGCCGCCGCCGGCGAGCACTTGCCAGCCCGCGGTCACGGCCTCGCGGATTCCGACCCTGAGCTCCTCCCGCCCCTCGGCGGGGTCAGCGCCGGCTCCGCCGTGGACGATCAGCGTCGGCACCCTCGATGTCATCCCTCGCGCCTCCCTCCCTGAGAACTCCCGCTCCCACTTGTGGGTGTTTGTGGATTCTGTGTATCATCCTGCCATGGCGCTCCTGGAAGTGGATCGGCTCTCGGTTTACTTCGGCGGCCTCGCCGCGCTCTCCAACGTGAGCTTAACCGTCGAGCGTGGCGAGATCGTCGGCCTCATCGGCCCCAACGGCGCGGGCAAGACCACGCTCTTTAACGCGATCACCGGCTTCGTCCGCCCCTCGGGTGGCCTGGTTCGCTTCAAAGGAGGCCCGATAACCGGCTGGCCGGCTCACCGGATCTGCTGGGCCGGGATCGCCCGCACCTTCCAGCTTGTCCGGCTCCTTCCCGAACTCTCCGTGCTCGAGAATATCCTCGTCGCAGGCTCCTTTGGCCCGCGGCGCGGCAACGGCCGTGTCATAAGCCGCGTGGAGGCGATCCGGCTCTTGGAGCGCGTGGGCCTCGGGAATCGCGGCAGCGATTCGCCTCACTCGCTCCCCGTTGCGGATCGCAAGCGCTTGGAGATCGCCAGAGCCCTCGCCACCGAGCCCGAGCTCCTGCTGCTGGATGAGGCGCTCTCCGGCCTCCGCGGCGCCGAGGCGCGCGAGCTGGTGACCCTGATCCAGGCTCTCCGCCAGGAAGGGACCACGGTGGTCATGATCGAGCACATCATGAAAGCTATCATGGCCCTTTCCGACCGTGTCGTGGTGCTTCACCACGGCGAGAAAATCGCGGAAGGGACGCCCCGGGAGGTCTCGACCTCCCCGCAGGTGATTGCCGCGTACCTTGGCGCGGCTCCGGCGCACGGCCCGGCCGAGCCCGCTAGCGACCAGTAGCCGCCGCCCCTCGACAGTCGTGTCACTCGCCGCGCTCCGGGCTCGGATCATCGCGTGTCGCCGCTGTCCTCGGCTGGTTCGCCACAGGGAAGCGATGGCCGCCCGTCCACCTCGACGTTACCAGGGCCAGAGCTACTGGGCTCGTCCGCTTCCCGGATTCGGCGACCCTAAGGCCCGGCTCCTGATCGTCGGCCTCGCCCCCGCGGCCCACGGGGGCAACCGTACCGGTCGAATGTTCACCGGGGACGGGAGCGGCGAGTGGCTCGCTCGCGCCCTGTACGAAGCCGGCTTCGCTTCCCAGCCCGCTTCGACCCATGTTGGGGACGGCTTTGCTCTGGCCGATGCGTATATCACGGCGGCCGTGCGCTGCGCGCCGCCAGGCAATAAGCCCACCTCACGCGAGATGGCGCGCTGCCAGCCGTACCTGGAGACCGAGCTCAGGCTTCTCACGCGCGTGAGAGTGGTGGTCGCCCTGGGACGGATCGCCTTCGACGCATTTCTCAGGACTCGGGAAGCGACCGGCCGACCGGCCCTCAAACCGAAGCCGCGCTTTGCCCACGGCGCCGAAGTCCGGCTCCCCGAGGGCACCACCCTGATCGCCTCCTATCACCCCAGCCAGCAGAACACCTTTACGGGTCGTCTCACCCGGCCGATGCTGCGGGCGATCTTCCAGAAAGCCCGCCGCCTTCTTAACGCAAGCTGACCTGCGTCCACTGTCGCTGCAGTGAGCGAGTCAACGGGAGGCGAGCTGTATCACCAGCCCGCCGGCGACGATGAGGCTTCCACCGGCGATGAGCCCTCCGCTCGGGCGCTCGCCGAAGATTCCCCACGCCAGCGCCTG
>CAYFIG010000180.1:0-274 GCA_964342905.1 uncultured bacterium | reverse complement strand
TTGACGAGGAGGCCGTACGCCGCCAGGAGAATGGTCCCGAGCACGTACCCCCATGCGTGTCCCCGGAGCCCGAGCCTCATGGACGCATCTCCTCCAACCTCGAGGAGGGCCGCGACCATCAACCAGAGCGTTGTCATTTTCGTTCCTCCGTCGTGCGGGCGTGCCGGAAGCGGCCCCACCGGAGTCGCATCAGGCCGCCCGGGATGAACAGGCCCACCAGGACCAGCATGAGACCGTACACGGTCAGCGCCAGGTACTGGGTTTTGAGGCGCAG
>CAYFIG010000179.1:0-4958 GCA_964342905.1 uncultured bacterium | reverse complement strand
GTGTTGATTTTCTACGATCTCATCACGAGCTATCCCGGTCACCCGCTCCGGGAGGACGCTCAGTTTCTGGTCGGGGACATCTTTTTCTCTCAAAAGGACCTGCGAGGCGCTCTGAGGGAATTCGACGACCTGCTGGCTCAGGTGCCCAATGGCTCGAAGACAGCCGAGACGCTCCTGAAAATCGGGCTCTGCCAGCGGGGTCTCGGCGACGAGGCCAGCGCCCGCAGGACCTGGCAGCATCTCACCAAGGAGCACCCCCAGAGCGTGGCCGCCCGCCAGGCCCGCGTCCTGCTCCGCGGTTCCGGGCGCCGCTGATGGGGTTGCCAACCGAGGTGTTATGCGCGACGTGATCGTAGTCGGGGCCGGTCCCGCTGGGCTTTACACTGCCTTGCTCATGGCGGAGGAAGGGCTGGACGTCCTGGTGCTCGAGGAGCACGGCGAGATCGGAGTTCCGACCCATTGCACCGGCGTCGTGTCTGACGAGACCTACGGGCTCTACAAGATCCCGGAGCATGTGGTGCTCAACCGGCCGTCGGTCTGCGTCATGGTGTCGCCGAGTGGAACCGCCTACGAGTTTAAGAGCCCGGGCGAGGAGATTGTGGTGCTGGACCGGGCCAGGTTGGACCAGGCGCTGGCTGCCAGCGCCGAGAATGCTGGCGCTACGGTCTTGACCGGGTGTCGGGTCGATGAGATTCGGGTGGCGGCCGAGCGGGTCGAGATTCGCGCAGCGAATGGCATGCAGTTTTCGGCCCGCGCGCTGGTGCTTGCCTGTGGCGTGACCTACCGGTTCCAGCGCCAGCTCCACTTCGGACTCCCAGCGCTGGCGTTACATACCGCGCAGATCGAGTTGGACGCCCAACCGGCCGAAGCGGTGGAGATTCACCTGGGACGGCAGGTGGCCCCTGAAGGGTTCGCCTGGGTTGTCCCGGTGAGACGAGAGGAGCGGACCCGGCTCAAAGCGGGGGTCCTGCTGCGCGGTGACGCCCGAGTCTATCTGCGGGCGTTCCTCTCCCGCCCCGCTCTCGCGGCGCGCCTGGCTGAGGTTCCGGGAGAGCCCATCCGCCGGCTCCTTCCGCTGGCACCGCTTCGCCGGGCCCATGGAGACCGGGTTCTCGCCGTGGGCGATGCTGCCGGCTTTACCAAGCCAGCGACGGGCGGCGGGATCTTCTACAGCCTTCTGTCCGCATCGTTCGCGGCTGAAACCCTGGTCGATGCCCTCGCGGCGGACGACCTGAGCCCCCGGCGGCTCTCCCGCTACGAGCGGCGATGGCGGCAGCGTCTGATGCCTGAGATCCGGACCGGAAGCTGGTTCCGTTACCTCATCAGCAATCTCTCGGATCGTGAGCTGGACGCCTTCGTGGCCGCCGCTGGGTCAGACGAAGTCCAGGCCGTGATCCGAGAGACCGCCAAGTTCAACTGGCATCGGTCTGTGATTCTTGCCGTGCTCAGGCAGCCCGGTATCAAGTCCCTCTTCCTTCGCTCTCTCTTCCGCTAGCCCGACGTATCGCGGAGCCGTGCGGTCGCGGCACGGTCCACAAACCAGAGGGTCCCGCGCTCCGGCCTGACCAGGGAGGCAGGCCGACTCGGCGACGGCCTATCCTGGAGGACCGCCCTGAGCACCTCCGCCTTCTCGGCGCCTGACACGAGGAAGATCACCTGTGCGGCGGCATTCAGGACGGGCAGGGTGAGGGTGAGGCGGTACGCCTTGATTGGCTCAGCGTACGTTGCCACCGCGAGGCGACGGTTCTCGTTGAGAGCGGGGGAGCCAGGGAAGAGGGAGGCGGTATGCCCGTCGGCACCCAGGCCGAGGAGGACCAGGTCGAATCGCGGGTGCGCCCCGGGTTTGAGGCTGAAGGCGCGCATCAGCTCCTGGCTGTAGTCCAGCGCCGCTCGCTCGGGATCGGAGTCCTCGCCCCGCATTCGATGAATCTGCTCGGGCGGGATTGGAACCTTCGAGAGCAGGCTCTCATCGGCCAACCGGTAGTTCGAGTCCGGATGATCGGGAGAGACGCATCGCTCGTCCCCCCAGAAGACGTCGAGCCGAGCCCAGTCGATCCGTGAGCGAAAGGGCGGGGAAGCCAGACGAGCGTAGAGCCTTCGGGGCGCGCTTCCGCCTGAGAGGGCGAGGGTGAACCGACCGGTCTGCTTCACCGCGTCCTCGGCGGCATCGGCGACGGCCTGAGCCGCCGCTTCGGCCAGCGCTTCATTCGAAGCGACCACGGTGACGGTGGCGTGCATCAGGACACATTTCACAGCCGGCGCCACCAGCGCCCGTCGCGCTCGATGAACGCCTCGGCCTCCTGCGGTCCCCAGGTCCCGGCCTCATAGTTGGGGAATTTGGGGTTCGGCCCCTCGGCCCAGGCATCGAGGAGCGGGGTCAGGAGCTGCCAGGCCGCGTCCACCCAGTCGCCCCTGGCGTAGAGCGTGGCGTCGCCGTGGATGGCGTCCAGGAGAAGGCGCTCGTAGGCTTCGGGAGGCTGGCCGCCGAACGCCGCGCCGTAGCGGAAGTCCATGGTGACGGAGCGGATCCCCAGCTCCGGTCCGGGGAGCTTGGCGCCGAACGTCAGGGCAATCCCCTCGTCGGGCTGAATCCGGAGGGTCAACAGGTTGGGCTCGACCTCCGAGGCGGGATCCCGGCGGAAGAGGAGATGGGGGGTTCGCCTGAACTGGACGGCGATTTCGCTGGCCCGCTTGGGCAGGCGCTTGCCGGTCCGGAGGTAGAACGGTACGCCGGCCCAGCGCCAGTTGTCCACGAGCAGTTTCAGCGCGGCATAGGTTTCGCTGCGCGAGTCGGCGGCCACGCCTGGTTCCTCGCGGTAGCCCGGCACGCGAGCTCCCTCCACCCAGCCCGGGCCGTACTCGCCCCGCACTGCCACCTGGTCCACCCCTTCCCGCTCGATGGGGCGGATGGCGCGCAACACCTTGGTCTTCTCGTCGCGCACCGGATCGGCGTCGAAGGTGACGGGCGGCTCCATCGCCACCAGGCAGAGGAGCTGGAGGAGGTGGTTCTGGATCATGTCCCGAAGCGCGCCTGCCTCCTCGTAGTAGGCCCCGCGCCCCTCCACACCCAGGCTTTCCGACACGGTGATTTGGACGTGGTCCACGTGCTCGCGGTTCCAGAGCGGCTCGAAGATCCCGTTGGCGAAGCGGAAGACCAGGATGTTCTGGACCGTTTCTTTGCCCAGGTAATGGTCGATCCGGTACACCTGCTCCTCTCTGAAGACCTGCGAGACGATCCGGTTCAGCTCGCGGGCACTGGCGAGATCCCGGCCGAACGGCTTCTCGATGATAATCCGCGTCCAGCCCGCGTCTTCCCGGTTGAAGCCTGCGGCGCCGAGCTGGGTCACGAGGGTCGGATAGAGGCTCGGCGGAGTGGCACAGTAGAGGAGACGGTTCCCCGCGGTGCCGGTCTCGCCCTCGACCTGACGGAGAAGATCGGACAGGCGGGCATAGAGCCCGGGATTGCCAGGATCCCCGCCACAGTAGAAGAGCGAAGCGGCGAAGCGCTCCCAGACCTGCGCCGAAGGAGGCTGAAGCCGCGCGAAGGCGGTCACGGCCTCGCTCATCCGCTTTCGAAACGCATCGTGACTCATCTCCGTCCGTGCCACGCCGATAATGGCGAAGGGCTCGGGGAGCACCCGCCCCTGAAAGAGGCTCCAGAGGGCCGGGATGAGCTTGCGTCGGGTGAGGTCCCCTGAGGCGCCGAAGATGACCAGCGCGCAGGAATTGTCTTGAGGGGAAGCGGGACGTTTACTCACGGCGCCTCACGGCGTGGCCGCCGAAGGCGTTCCGGAGCGCCGCCAACATCCGGTCGGCGAAGGAGTTCTCCGCTCGGGAGCGAAAGCGGGTGAAGAGGGCGAGGGTGATAGCCGGGGCTGGCACATCCTTGTCGATGGCGTCCTGGACGGTCCAGCGCCCTTCTCCCGAGTCTTCCACGTACCCCTTGATCGCTGCCAGCTTGGGGTCCTGCTCAAGCGCCATTTCGGCCAGCTCCAAAAGCCAGGAGCGGACCACGCTCCCCTGGTTCCAGAGACGGGCAATGGCGTGGAGATCGAGACCGAACTCTGACTTCTCTAGGAGCGCAAAGCCTTCAGCATACGCCTGCATCATCCCGTACTCGATCCCGTTGTGAATCATCTTGACGTAGTGACCCGCGCCGTGGGCTCCCATCCAGCCGTACCCATCCGCCGGCGCCAGGGTCCGGAAGACGGGCTCCAGGCGCTCGTAGACCGCCCGCTCGCCGCCGATCATCAGGCAGTAGCCGTTCTTGAGCCCCCAGATGCCGCCGCTGGTGCCGGCGTCGAGATAGTGGATGCCGCGCGGTCTCAGCTCATCCGCCCGCCTGCAGTCGTCCTTGAAGTACGAGTTGCCGCCGTCAATGATCGTGTCGCCGCTCGCGAGGAGCTGCGCCAAGGCCGTCACGGTCTCCTCGGTGGCCGGACCGGCAGGCACCATGACCCAGACAGTACGGGGCGGAGCGAGCGCATTCACGAGCTCTTTGAGCGAGCTGGCGCCCGTGGCTCCCTTCGCGACTGCACGGGCAACCGGCTCTGGGCTCCGGTTGTAGGCCACCACGCGGTGACCGCCGCCCAGGAGCCGCTCCACCATGTTACCGCCCATCCGGCCGAGCCCGACGAATCCCAGTTCCATTTGATCCCCTCCTTCACGTTGCCTTGATAGCCCTGGCCGCTACCCGGGTCAAGCGCTCCAGGGTCTCGGTCGCCGTGTCGTCCACGTGCAGCCGGATCACGCGCCGGCCGCGGCCCTTCAAGGCCTCGAGATCCCCCAATGCCTGCGCGTTCTTCAGCGCTCCGAAGCTGTAGGGCTCGCCGGGGATGGCAAGGTCCTCTCTGTCGTCGCCGGTGATCAGAATGAACAGCCCGGTCCCAGGCCCACCCTTGTGGAGCTGGCCAGTGGAGTGGAGGTATCGGGGGCCGTAGCCGACCGTGGTGGCGATC
>CAYFIG010000178.1:3926-4991 GCA_964342905.1 uncultured bacterium | reverse complement strand
GACTATGTCATTCACCTGGCGGCCCAGAGCTTTGTGGCCGCTTCCTGGCAGACTCCGGCCGAGACGCTCTATACCAACACCGTCAGCCAGATCAATCTCTTGGAGGCGGTCCGGGTGCGGCGGAAGAAGCCGCGGTTTCTCGTTATCGGCTCGAGCGAGGAGTACGGCCTCGTGTACGAGGACGAGCTGCCCGTGAAGGAGACCAACCCGCTTCGGCCGCTCTCGCCGTACGCGGTCAGCAAGGTCACCCAGGACCTGATGGGCTACCAGTACTTCAAGAGTTACGCGCTCCCGATTGTCCGCTCCCGCGCCTTCAACCACGAGGGGCCCCGTCGGGGCGACGTCTTCGTGACCTCCAACTTCGCCAAGCAGATCGCCGAGATCGAGGCGGGGCTTCGGGAACCTGTCGTCCGCGTCGGCAACCTCGCGGCGCGGCGGGACTACTCGGATGTCCGGGATATCGTGCAGGGCTACTGGCTTCTCTTGGAGCGGGGGGAACCTGGTGAGGTCTACAACCTCTGCTCGGGACGGAGCTGGGCGATCCGGGAGATCCTCGACTTCTTCCTGCGCCAGACCACTGTCTCCGGGATCGCGGTGAAGGAAGACCCGGCTCGGCTTCGTCCGTCTGACGTCCCCAACCTCTGCGGCGATGCGTCCAAGATCCGGACGGCTCTGGGCTGGAAGCCCGAGATCCCCTTCGAGCAGACCCTCCTCGACACGCTCGTGTACTGGCGTCGCCGGATCAAGGCCGCGAGCCCGTAGGCCTGTTCTCCCGGGTGAGGCTCCTGTGAGAGTGGCGCTCGTCCACGACTGGCTCACGGGGATGCGAGGCGGGGAACGCTGCCTTGAGGTGCTGTGCGAGCTGTTCCCCGATGCCCCCCTCTTCACCCTCCTCCATGTCCCCGGCAGTGTCTCACCGACGATCGAGAACCGGCAGATCACCACCTCGTTTCTCCAGCGATTCCCCGGCGTTGAGTCGCGCTACCGCTCCCTCCTCCCGCTCTTCCCCTGGGCCATCGAGCGCTTCGACCTTCAGGGCTACGACCTGATCCTCTCAGCCAGCCA
>CAYFIG010000178.1:0-3916 GCA_964342905.1 uncultured bacterium | reverse complement strand
CCACCTCTGCTTCTGCTTTACGCCGATGCGCTACGTCTGGGACCGCTACGACGACTACTTCGGAGAGCGTGCCGGCCGGGCGCTGCGTCTGCTGATGCCTCCGGTGGCGGCGGCCTTGCGCCGATGGGACCGCGCCACCGCCAAGCGGGTCCATCACTTCGTTGCCATCTCGCGCTTCGTCGCTGAGCGGATCGAGCGGTGCTACGGGCGGAGCGCTGATGTCATCTACCCGCCGGTGGACATCCGGCGCTTCCGCCTCGCCGACGAGCCGGGCGAGTTCTACCTGGTGGTCTCGGCCCTCACCCCTTACAAGCGGGTGGACCTGGCTGTGGCAGCTGCCAACCGCGTCGGGGTCCGCCTGGTTGTCGTGGGCTCCGGCCCGGAGGAAGTCCGGCTCCGCGCCCTCGCCGGCCCCACGGTGGAGCTTCTGGGCTGGCGCTCTGACGACGAGGTCGCTGAACTCTATGCGCGGTGCCGAGCGCTTCTCTTCCCCTCAGTCGAGGATTTCGGGATTGCTCCGCTGGAGGCCATGGCCACCGGCAGGCCCGTCATCGCGCTCGGCCACGGCGGCGCGCGCGAGACCGTTGTCCCTCTCGACGACGGCGCGGAGGCCCCGACCGGGGTCTTCTTCGCCGAGCAAACCGTGGAGTCTTTGGTCGAGGCGATCCGCCGGTTCGAGGTGAACGCCCATCGCTTTGACCCGAAGGCGCTCCGGGCCCACGCTGAAGCCTTTGACCGGCCGCTCTTCAAGGAGCGGATTGAGGCGTGGGTGGCCCGGCGGTGGGAGGAGTTCGCCCGGTGCTGAAGGCGCACTCCCGGCTCTTCGAGCACCTCACGCTGGCCGCAGACCTGGCGCTGATCGTCGGGAGCTGGTTCCTGGCCTACTACCTTCGCTTTTACGTGGGACCGATCCCGGTTTACCTCGGAATCCCATCGCTCACCCCGTACCTCGCGCTCCTGGTTCCCACTCTGGTCGTCTGGGCGGTGGCGTTCCGCGCCTTCGGCCTCTACCGGCCCCGGCGGCTCGGCTCCCACCTCCAGGAGGTGTGGGATGTGGCCAAGGCCAGCACGGCGGGCATCCTGGTCCTGGTGGCCCTCACCTTCTTCGCGCGCTCCTTCGAGTTCTCCCGGCTGGTGATCGCCTACTTCTGGGTGATCTCGATCTTCGCCGTGAGCGTTTCCAGGGCCGTGTTCAGAGAGGCGCTTCGGGTAGCGCGCCGGCGCGGCTATAACCTCCGCTATGCCCTGGTCGTGGGGGGCGGAGAGCTGGCCCGGGCCGTGATCGCGCGCCTCCAGCAGCGTCCCGACGTCGGGATTCAGCTCCTGGGCGTGGTCGGGGATGACAAGGACGGTGCCGACCTCGGAGCCCGCCGTCTCGGGGGGTATGGAGACCTGAGGGCGATCCTGGACCAGAGAAGTGTGGACCACGTGATCCTTGCCCTCCCCCACGATGACTACGCCCGCATCGGCATGATCTTGGAGGAGATCGGCGACGAGCCGGTGACCATTCACTTCGTTCCCGATCTCCTGCGCTTCGCCTCCCTCCGGGGCGGCGTTGAGGAGTTTGAGGGGCTCCCCTTCATCCACCTCCGGGAGTCTCCCCTCTACGGCTGGAACCGGGTCCTCAAGCGCGGCTTCGACGTCGCGTTCGGGAGCCTCGCGCTCCTCCTGGCGGCTCCGGTGATGCTCTTGATCGCCCTGGTCATCAAGCTTACGTCGGACGGTCCCGTGCGCTATCGGCAGGAGCGGATGGGGCTCGACGGGCGACGCTTCTGGATGCTCAAGTTCAGGACGATGGAGGCGAACGCCGAGGCCGAGACCGGGCCGGTCTGGGCCGCCGCGGGGGATCCCCGCCGCACCCGGCTCGGCGCCTTCCTGCGGTCGTGGAGCCTGGATGAGCTGCCCCAGCTTTTTAACGTCCTCAAAGGAGAGATGAGCCTGGTGGGACCCCGGCCGGAGCGGCCGGTTTTCGTCGAGCAGTTCAGGCGGCAGATTCCCCGGTACATGCTCCGGCACAAGGTCAAGTCGGGGATCACGGGCTGGGCGCAGGTCAAGGGCTTGCGGGGAAACACCTCCCTGGAAGAGCGGATCGAAAAAGACCTGTATTACATCGAGCACTGGTCCCTGGTCCTCGACCTCAAGATTCTCTTGCTCACCCTCTGGAACGGCTTCCGCAACAAGAACGCCTACTAAACCCGTGACGCGCTCCATTGAGGGCGGGGTTCGCGCGGCGTTCATCATCGGTCTGGGGGTCTCGATCACCCTGGCCCAAGCCGCTCTCGCCGCCCTCGTCGCGCTATGGCTCCTCAAGCTCCGGGATCCCCAGGCCCGGGCGGCCCTCACCTTCCCTCTCGCCGGCCCCTTTCTTGGCTTCATCGCGGCGACCCTGGTCGCCGACCTCCTCTCGACCAACGTTGCCGGGAGCCTCTTCGCCTCGAAGCAGCTGCTCCTCGTGGCAATCTTCTTCGTCCTCGTCAACACGCTTCGGGGACCCGACGGCGCCGAGTGGCTCCTGGGCCGGCTCTTCCTGGTCTTCGCCGTCGTATCGGGGCTGAGCCTGCTCCAGGTCGCTCTCTGCTCCCCCGAACCCTGGTCGGTTCCGCTGCTCGCCCGGTGGCTCCACAAGTGCTCGAGGGCCAGGGGCTTTTACAGCATCTACATGACTCTGGCCGGGGTGCTGAACCTCGTCCTGCTCGCCGTTCTGCCACACCTTCTCGTCTCCGACTCAGCCCGGTCCCGTTGGAAGTTCTCGGCCTGGCTCCTTATGCTCGGCGCCCTGGTCCTCACTTACACGCGGGGCGCGTGGCTGGGATTCCTGGCCGGGATCGCCGCGCTCATCGCGCTGGTCAGCCGGCGGCGGTCGCTGGCTTTGATCGGGGGAGCCGTCCTGCTCCTTTTCGCGCTCCTGATGGTTGCGTCCGCCACGTCCACCCCGCAGCGCTGGGACCCAAGGAGGCTGGCAGATCCGGCGACGATCCGGGAGCGGCTCTACATGTGGCAGGCCGGGATCGCGATGCTCGAAACAAACCCCATCACGGGAATCGGGGTCGGTCAGGTAAAAACCCTCTATCCCCGCTACGTCCTCCCCCAGGCCGTGAAGCGCTCCACGAGTCACCTGCACAACTCGCCCCTGCAGGTGCTGGTGGAGCGGGGGCTCCTCGGCCTCGGGTGCTGGCTCTGGCTCTGGGGCGCTTTCTTCACTCGCGGGCTCCGGATCCTCAGGCGAGCGGAACCAAGTTGGGAACGCGAGCGAGCCCTGGTGTCGGGAAGCCTGGCCGGCATCCTGGGCTTCCTGGTTGCGGGGCTCTCTGAGTACAACTTCGGGGATTCTGAGGTCGTGATGGTCGCCTACGCGCTGATGGCGATACCGTTCCTCGTCGAGGCCTCTCTCGAGGACAGGGCCAAGGGACGGGTCTGATTCAGGAAAATAGCGGCCGCGCTTTCATTGACGGCCAGGGCCATCGCTTCCGGGTTCGCTGACTCGTACGATCAGCATGTTCTGCCCGCGGACCTGCATGCGATCCACCACGACGATACGTGGTGAGATCCGCCCCTGGATGAGCCCCCAGACGCGGCCGGGCAGCACGACGACCGGGCGGTCGGGGCGTGCCACGTACTCATTGAACTCTTCCAGCGTTCGGATCCGGAGAAGTGGACGACCGAGGTAGAAATCAATTTGAAAGTACCTTCCGCCGAATACGCGCGCATCGGTGTTGAGGGCGTGACGCCCAACGCGCGCGGCGAGGCCTCTGAAATCCTGCCGCTCGTTGACCCAGCCGATGTAGAGCTGGGTGCCGTAGCCCAGGATCACCACCATCGCGCCGACGACCCCGGATACCAGGAGGGTGGGGCGGCCTTGCCAGAGCCCCCAGCAGAGGGCGATGCCCATCAACGCCATGGCACACACCAAGGGGAC
>CAYFIG010000177.1:0-5011 GCA_964342905.1 uncultured bacterium | reverse complement strand
GAGAGCGAACTGGTGGGCCGGCAGCAGCAGAGGGACGTACTTGGCCATGAGGCTCACGTCGCCGATCCCGCCCACGGTAGGCTCGGAGTCTCTCGGGTCGCGGACGGCGAGCGGGATCGCCAGCTTGAGGCCGAACGAAGGGACCGGCGCATACTGGAGGCTGCTCAGGGCAAACCCATACCCCCTCTCCGTCTTGGACTTGGACATTGTAAAGGTCGCCTCTGCCTCGGTTGCGGGCGTGGCCCCCTCGGTGACCAGGGTCGAGGGCAGGCTCACCTCCTCGGCATTCTCCCCTCCCCCGCCGGCATAGGCGGGGGGAGGGAGACCCAGAACCAGCAGGGCAACGCCGACAACGACGATTCGCTTCACCGCGCTTATCGTCATGGCACTCTCCTGCACGAATCGTTTACTTCAGCATCAGCTTCACCACGTTCTCCCCAGTATGGGAGTGATCCTCATCGTCCGCATCGTCCCAGACCGAGATCCCGAAGTAGTAGGGGCCGGAACCCGTCAGCTGGACATCGTTCTCCTTGTCCTCCGTGGCCCGAGCTCGTTTCAGCTCCAGGGTCCACCGCCCCTTCTCCCACACCGCACCGCTCTGGACGTCTCCACGCGAGCCGACGAATGGGGCAAGCACCTCCCGCGGAAGGCGATTGCCAGGCTTGAACTTCCCGTAGTCCTTGATCTCCACCGCGTCCTTCTTCAAGAGTATCGGACCCGGCTTGATCCCTTCTTTGAATTGGTACTTCGGGCGCTTCGCCTCCTTGTCCCAGTTGTCCTCGTATCCGCCTGAGGTTTTGGGATCGGTGCGGCGGGCCGAATTCTCGCCCTTCTTCAACTCATGCGTCAGGTGCTGGTCATCGGCCTGGCCCACCGGATTCATCCGCTGGGGCTTGTGGAACCAGTAGTCGAGCCGCTCACCGGGGGCGTTGGTCCTGAGAGAGAGTTCCTTGTCGACTTTGTGGCAGACGACCGTGCATCCCTTCTTGGGAAAGTCCTTGATGTTACCCCCGATGTCCCAGGCGAGGGCGAAGTAGTCTTCGTTCCCTTTTGTCTTCTTCCACTCCTTACCGTCGAACTCGAAAAAGCGACTCAAGCTCATCGTCTTGTCGGGCCACTGGAAGAGGAAGAAGATCTCCGTGTCGGTGTAGAGGGCCTTCACGCTGATCTCGACCTTGCCCTGCGGTCCTTCAGAGACCGTGACCTTCGTGGCCCGCACTGTGTCCCAACCCTTGTCCACCTTGCCGTCGATCGTGGGGGCCTCGGCGTCCTTGATCTTCTTGGCCGCCACCTCGATCTCCGCGGCCCAAACCCATCCTGCCGCGATCAGGGCCCAGGCCATCAGCGTCACCAGCGTTCCCGTCAATCTTTTCATGGCACACCTCCTTCGCATCTTGGGATGCCTCCTCACCGCCGATCCCCTCCAGGCTCGAAGCCCTGGGCCCCGGCTGGCTGGGCCGTCCCTCCACGGGCCGAGAGCAGATACGCGATCAGATCCACCATCTCTCCCCCCTTGAGGACCGGCCAGGCCACGTTCTCCTCGGTCATCTTCGCTTCCATCTTGGAAGCGTGATTCCACATCTCGGTGATCACGTCCAGTGGAGTCTGGAGCTTCTCCACCACCTCGCTGAGCGGCGGGGCCACCGCCTTTCCGGCCGCCGTGGAGGCGTGGCACGTTCCGCAGCGCTTCTCGCGGTAGACGTGGTAACCTCTTCTGGCGTCGCCCGGAGGGTCGATGAACTGGAGGAAGTAGAGGTAGCTCACCAGGTCGGCCATCTCCACCTCGGTGAGCGCCGGCGTCTCGATCCCTCGCTCGGCCATCTTGGCCCACATTCGGGGCCCTTTGTTCCACATGGCCCCCGTGATCCGCATCAGGCTCCCCTTGAGCTTGACTCCGAGATCGGGCCCCACCTTCCCGCCGTGGCCCCTGATCGAGTGGCACTCCACGCAGCGCTTCTCGGTGAAAAGCTCCTCCCCACGCTTGGGATTCCCCGGCGGGACGTAGACGCGCTCGGTACCCCCGCTCGCGCTCCGGATATAGGCGAGGAGATCAGGGATGTCGTTTCCTTCAAAGGTGGGGCGCGGCACCCGCTTTTCCTGCATCTTCTCGGCCATGGCCTTCCCCCGCTGCCAGAGGGCGGCAGTCAGGTAGAGGGGGGAAGCGTACCGGCTGTACTTGTCCAGTTCGGGGCCGACGCTGCCGCCTTTGCCGCCGAGGGAGTGGCAGGTCTGGCATCCTTTCTGGCGGAAGAGGCGGGCGCCGACCGCCGCGTTGCCGGGAGGGTCCAGTGAGCCGAGGTAGTAAAGGAAGGACAGGAGGCTCGCCATCTCCGACGCCTCGAACTTGGGACGGGCGACCCGCTTTTCCTCGAACGCCCGCTCCATCCCGGGAGAGTGGTTCCACATCACGCCGGCAATCTCCAGCAAGGGGCGATTCAGGATCCCCCGGCCCAGGTCGGGCCCTACGGTTCCCCCCACGGCGTGGACGGCGTGACAGCGGAGACACCCCTTGCCCGTGAAGAGCCGGCTTCCCTCCAGGGGATTGCCGGGGAGGAGGGCGGAGAGGCTCTCGTGGCCACCATGGGCTGGGCTGACCTCGAACACCACTCCCGAGAGCAAAACAAGCCCGACAATCAGGAGTCGTGGGTTCATCGCTCGCTCCGATCTCCCAGGAGCCCCCAGAATACGTAGAGAATCACGCCCAGGAGGGTCAGGAAGACGGGGATCGCCACCAGAGAGATCCCGATGGAGGCTGAAGGGACATCTTTGAGCCGCCAGGATGTCCGGATCAGGTGGGCGATCCAGACGACCACCCCGCCGATGAAGAGGACAGCCGCCACGGCCATGGCCCATTGAATGACCCTCACCGTTCGATCAGGCGCTGATCTAAGGCCACTCATGTCACCACCGTGTCTCGGTCCGGACGAGTTCCAGCTCCGTCTCGTCCGGAAGGTAGGTCAGGAGCCGCTCCTCTACCTCTTTGAGCCCCACCTCGCGCCCTTCTTGGATCTCCCAGATGGAGATGACGGGGAAGAGCTTGGTGAAGAGGAGGTAGAAGAGGGCGAACAGCGCGAAGCTTCCCGCCGTCTCCCCCCACTCGATCCAGGTTGGCCAGTAAATCCCCGCGCCGAACGGGAGCCGGGGGTTGGACAGGGTGGGGACGATGATGATGAAGCGCTCCAACCACATCCCGACCAGTACCGACAGGGAGGCGGTGCAGACCTTTCCAATGGTGCGTCGGCCCAGCCTGACGAGGCAGAGGACCGGGATGGCGAAGTTGGCGAGGACCATCCCCCAGAAGAACGGCCAGAAGGGACCGGTGAACTTGGCCCAGAACACTTTCATCTCCTCGGGTTTGCTCCCGTAATACCCCGTCAGGTATTCGGCGAAGGTGAAGTAGAACCAGAGGAGCGACATGACCAGCAGGAGCTGCCCCAGATAGCGGAAGTGGACCGGCTTGAGGTAGCCCTCCAGCCCGTACGCCTTTCTGAAGACGATCATCGCCACGATGAGGGCGGCGATCCCGGAGAAGATGGCCCCCACCACGAAGTAGGGACCGAAGATGGTCGAGTGCCACATGGGCTGAAGCGTCATGGAGAAGACGAAGGAGACCACCGAGTGAACCGAGACGGCGATGGGAATCACCAGGACCGCCATGATGGCGATGGCTCGGTTCAAGATCGTCTGCTGGTGCTCGCTCCCCGTCCACCCCAGCGCCAACACGGTGTACAGGAACTTCCGCTTTCCGAGACGGTCTCTCAAGATCGCGATGTCGGGAATCATCGGGATGTAGAGATAGACGATGCTGGCCGTCAGGTAGGCGCCGATGCTGGTGGCGTCCCAGAGGAGCGGGGACTGGTAGCGGCCGTAGCGGATGATGTTCATAATTCGGTCCGGACGCCCCAGGTCCACCAGGATCTGACCGGCGCCGATGAAGAGAACCATCACCGTGATGACCTCCGCCATCCGGGTGACGGGACGGCGCCATTCGGCCTTGGAAAGCCTCAGGATGGCGGAGATGAGTGTCCCCGCGTGGCTGATCCCGATGAAGAAAACGAAGTTTGTAACGTAGAACCCCCAAGAGACCGGCTGATGAAGTCCCGTGACCCCCAGCCCCTCGCTGAGCTGAGCCCAGTAGGCGATGGCCCCCCAGAGAATGAACAGGGAGAGCAGTCCAGCGGTCCAGTAGAAGCCGGGTCCCGTCCGCTCGATGGGAGCGAGGAGGGCGGCGTCACGGTCATGAGCACCGTCAGCCACGGCCTTCTCCTTCAGTCAGGTAGATCACCTTTGGTTTGGTGCCCAGCTCCTCCTGGAGCCTGAACGCGCGGGGACTCCGGGCCAGTCGCGAGACCTCGCTGCCGGGGTCGGAGAGATCGCCGAAGATAATGGCGCGCGCCGGGCAGGCCTCGGCGCACGCGGGCACATATTCTCCCGGCTCCATCTCCCGTTTTTCAGCGAGGGCTCGCTCGCGGGCTTTCTGGAGCCGGTGGTGGCAGAAGGTGCACTTCTCGACGACCCCCTTGGGACGGACCGAGACGTCGGGGTTCTGTCCTGGACCTTCCTTCTGGTAACGGTGCCAGTTGAAGTACTTGGCGTTGTACGGGCAAGCGGCCATGCAGAAGCGGCAGCCGATACAGCGGGCATAGATCTGGGTGACGATCCCCTCGGGGTTCAGATAGGTGGCATAGACAGGGCAGACCTTGGTGCAGGGCGGGTCATCGCACTGAAGACACGGCCTCGGGAGAAACCGCAGCTTGCCGAGAGGATCGGCTTCGTCCTCCTCGGTGAGCACCTGCATCCAGCTGATGATCCGTCCCCGGACAGCCTCCTTGGGCCCGACCGCCGGCACGTTGTTCTCGGCCTTGCAGGCCATGACGCACGCCTGACAGCCGGTGCAGCGGTCGAGGTCGATCACCATGCCCCAGCGGCTCATCGCCCTATGCCTTTCGGACCCGGACGCGGGTGGTGTTGAGGAGGCCGAAGCCCCTGAAGGGGTCAGCCTCGTTGGCGA